>JBBTWV010000074.1:2853-6390 GCA_038062615.1 Patescibacteria group bacterium
TTTCGGTGGATTATTTTGATGAAGGCAAGGCTTACCTCACGCAGTCTGGTCAGCTCTATTTAGAGGCGGCCATTGCCTCGCTGGGAAAAGTTTATGATTTTGGTCCGGTCTTCCGCGCGGAAAAATCTAAGACCCGCCGACACCTCACGGAATTTTGGATGATGGACGCAGAAATGGCTTTCTGCGATCAAAAAATGAATATGGATTTACAAGAACGAATGTTTATTTTTGTGGTGGAGCGAGTGCTTGAACGCAATCGCGCCGACTTGGTTTTGTTGGAACGCGACATTGCTGAACTCGAAAGAGTCAAAGCGCCATTTCATCACATAACGCATAAGGACGCGGTAGACAAATTAATAAGCGCGGGCCTTACGGCACGCGTGGATGATGATTTTGGTGCTGATGAAGAAGTGGCTTTGGCCAATATGTTTGATCGTCCGGTGTTCATCGAAAATTATCCAGCGAAGGTAAAAGCTTTTTACATGAAGCGCATAGAGGACGATGACACGCGAGTATACTGTGCAGATTTGCTTTTGCCCGGTTATGGCGAAGTTATTGGTGGAAGCCAAAGAGAGGATGATTACGAAAAACTTCGCTGTCGCATTGGCGAGCATAAGTTGCGCGAGGAAGATTTTAAATGGTACTTGGATTTACGAAAATTTGGCTCAGTGCCACACAGCGGTTTTGGAATCGGCTTAGAAAGATTGGTCATGTGGCTTTGCAAATTACCTCATGTCCGCGAGGCGATCCCATTCCCGCGTCTTATTAATAGACTAACGCCCTAAGGCTCTGTCACAAAATAAACTACCGACCTGAAATGCTGATACATCCCGCCCTGCTTCCTTACTCGTCACGAACATATTATAATATGTTCGCTCCTCGTGCCTCGCATGATGGGCGTCTCAACATTCATTTCAATAGTTTATTTTGTGACAGAGCCTAGGCATGCGCTATCTCGTTGGCATCGTAGGGTTTCCGTTAGGTATTGTGGTGATTGTTTATCGCGAGCGAATTAAACGATTCACGGGTGATTTTGCTTTTGCCGAGAGCTGGTTTGGGCCTGGTGGAACCTATACTGCTCTTTTACTTTTTGGATTACTGCTTTCTCTGGGTTCCTTGATGTACGCCTTGGGTACGATTCAGCTTGTTTTAAGCCAGTTTTTCGGCAAATTCTTTGCTGGTTAACATTAGGTAAAAAACATATTGACTTCCAGAAAAGGATTACTATAATAAGTCAGCTTCTACAGCACTATGACAATTTTCCTCGCACCCTTGAGCCTTACATCCAGATCTGGCTAATAGCCGCGCATAAAAATGCGTTTGGTAAGGTTGAAGGGTGTGAAGAATTCACACCTTTTTTTGTTCGCAAGGGCGCCAATGTTGATCCTTGAAAATTAGGCACTACAAATCAATCAATATAATTTTTCTTTTTCTAGCAATTGCTAGTTAAAGGCGTTTTAATTCTCTTCGTTATGCAAATAACGAAGGGTCTGGAATAAGTTACAAAGGGAAGAGAGTGGATGCCTTGACTTCTGTTTCCGATGAAGGACGTGGCAGGCTGCGATAAGCCTCGGTGAGCGAGCCAAGCGCGCGATGAACCGGGGATGTCCGAATGGGGAAACCCAATCCGAGTAATATTGGATTACCTACCGTAAGGTAGGAGGTCTACACAGCGAACTGAAACATCTTAGTAGCTGTGGAGAAGAAATCAAAAGAGATTCCCAGAGTAGTGGCGAGCGAAATGGGAACAGCCTAAACCCAGCTTTTGCTGGGGGTTGCAGGACTCCATTTAAGATTCGCAAAGCTTAGTCGAAGGAACCTGGAAAGGACTGCCAAAGAAGGTAATAGCCCTGTAGACAAAAAGCTGAGCGACTGAGGAGTATCCTAAGTAAGGTCGGACACGTGAAATCCGGCCCGAATCCGGGGGGACCACCCTCCAAGGCTAAACAGAACAGAAGATCGATAGCGAACTAGTACCGTGAGGGAAAGGTGAAAAGTACCCCTGATAGGGGGATGAAATAGTATCTGAAACTCTCTTCTTATAAAGAGTCACGGTCCACATCTGTGGATTGTGGCGTACTTTTTGTAGAACGGACCAACGAGTTAGCTGTATGAGGCGTTTGGTTAAGCCATTTCAGGCGAAGCCACAGCGAAAGCGAGTACGAACAGTGCGTTTGTCTCATACACTAGACCCGAAACGGGGTGAGCTACCCATGGGCAGGTTGAACCTCGCTTAACCGCGAGGGGAGGACCGAACACACTGGTATTGCAAGACCGGGTGATGACCTGTGGGTAGAGGTGAAATGCCTATCGAACCCCGAGATAGCTGGTTCTCCTCGATATAGTTTTAGGACTAGCCTCGAGTGTTTTTCTCTAGGGGTAGAGCTCTTTTTCGACTAGGGGGTGCAATACACCTACCAAATCGAGAAAAACTTCGAATACTAGATAAATAGCTCGGGAGTCAGACCGTGACAGCGAAGTGCCATTGGTCGTAAGGGGAACAGCCCAGACCGCCTGCTAAGGTCCCTAATAAAGTTTTAGTGGTAAAGGATGTGAAACAGCGTAGACAGCCAGGAGGTTGGCTTAGAAGCAGCCATCCTTTAAAGAAAGCGTAACAGCTCACTGGTCGACGTTGTTTTGCGCCGAAAATCCAACGGGGCTTAAATCTTTAACCGAAGCAGCGGGTCCGCCCTGGCGTCAGTCAGGGCTGGGCGGTAGAGGAGCGTTCCCATTGCAACGAAGCTCAATTGTGAAGTTGGGTGGAGTGATGGGAAGTGAAGATGTTGGTATAAGTAACTAAAACCAGACGAAAACTCTGGTCACCGAAAATCCAAGGTTTCCCAAGCAACGTCGATCGGCTTGGGGTTAGTCGGTCCTAAGGTCTTGGCTGAGAAGCCGGACTGATGGGCAAGCCGTTAATATTCGGCTACAACCTTTTTTTCGCAAGAGCAAAACTGGAAGTCTCTGGTGATGAATCCCCACTTTGTGGGGTGGATTCATCGGCAGCTGAAAGTGGCGCTAGCCAAGGAGTGACGCAACAGGAATTTTGGAGCGTGCAAATGAATGTACGTGCAAGCACTAAGTCTATGGTCTGATAGGCAAATCCGTCAGATTTCGCGAGGTGTGACGCAAAATGCTCTGGCCGCAAGGTCGGGGTGATTCCAAACGTTTCAGTTGCCGAGAAAACCTTCGTGGCGAGAAAAAAGGGTTACCGTACCGCAAACCAACGCTGGTGGATAGGTTGAGTATACTAAGGTGATCGGGTAATACCCTCTTAAGGAACTCGGCAATACAGCAGGTGTAACTACGGGATAAACCTTGCTTAAGCCCTGTCATGATTTATTTCGTGATGGTGGATTAAGCCGCAGTGAAAGATGCCAGGCGACTGTTTATCAAAAACACAGCTCTCTGCAAAACCGTAAGGTGATGTATAGGGGGCGTCGCTTGCCCAGTGCCAGAAGGTCACGAGGAGAGGTTTACGCCTTGAATCTAAGCCCTGGTGAACGGCGGCCGTAACTATAACGGTCCTAAGGTAGC
>JBBTWV010000075.1:0-5443 GCA_038062615.1 Patescibacteria group bacterium
CAAACTACATCCAATCACTTCAGACAAGCTGTCTTAAGAAAGGGGTACTTGCCAACCTGAAGTTGCAGAAAAATCCCCAGAAGACATCCGAAATCGGATTCTGGAGATTCTTGAAGCATTGGGTGAATATTCTAGCTACGACTCTTCGGGTAGTCATACAACGGTAAGAGGTAGTGCAAAAGAACGATATAAATCTGAACTTCAAAAAATAAGGCTCGGGCCGTTTTCCATGCTTGTCACGGAGATTATTACATTTATTGATGATTTTTTTGGTGATTATTTACGATACCTAGAAAAACTAAGCAAATTTAAAACTGCGGCCTTGGCCATAGAAATTTCAAACGGAGACCCACAAGCGGGACCCACTTCGCGTCCTCATAATCCCGTTCTCAGTGAATTAGTAGGTGATATGACTTACATTTTTTCCGAAAGATTAGAAGAAGTCATTGACGAGCGTTTAAAAGCCCAAGGAGTTGACGGAGCCGCTATACAAGTAATGATTGCCGAACAGGCAACGTTAAGAATAAGCGTTGAAAGACTCACTGCAGAACGAAACACTCTTCAAAAAGATTTAGCCGCTCGTAATGAAAGGCTTGGACTGAGTGAAGAGGAATTACGAATACGCGATCAAAAAATCCAGGAATTGCAAAAATTAAATGGAGAACTTGCCGCCCATCTGGAGAGAATTCTCTGGCTCTATGATGATCTCAAGAGAAAAGAGACTTCCACGCGCAGTGCGCCTGGTTCTGAGCAGCCTCAAGTTATGATTTTAAGCGGACCATTATCTACCATTGGTATGACCGCAGAGGAAGTTACCACATTACGGGAAAGATTTTCTGATGATGCAATATTCAGAAAAAATCTCACGAGAGCGGCTATGGTGAGGGTTCATCCTGATTTCATAAGTGCGACGCTTGACTCCATACATGACCCCTACTTAAAGCAGCAAATAAAATTTCTTCAAGACGAACGGTTTAAAAATATTGAAAATGCTGTGGATGAAATCATAGCGCAGTTAAGCGCTGGAAAACTGGAAAATAAATGGATGCATAAAAAAGTGAAATAACCACAAGTTTGCCAGTAGATTGCGCCATTTTGGCGCATTCATGGTTTAGCCTCACTACGGCTCGGCTTGGTGGGTGCGTCCTTCGGACGCTCTATTTGCTTAGCCTCCTCGCCGCCTGCTCGGTTTGATGTCTTAACATCATCGCTGAGGCTCGGCTTGGTGTTAGAAATTTTTCATTTATTTTTCATAAAAAGTTTAAAGAAATTTCATTTTTGTTTGGTAAGTTTGGTGAACATTTATCAACTAACTCAACTCCTATGCAAAAGAAAAATCCCACAACTCACCTGCTCGCTATTCTTACTCTTGCTTCTCTTCTCGCGAATCCCTTTATGGTTTTGGCGCAAACTGCCACGTTACCTTCCATCATTATTACAGAAATTGCGGCCGCGGAGCCCAGCGATACCGAGTGGATTGAGATTCACAACAATAGCCGTGCGCCGGTAGACATGACAGGCTATAAATTTTTTGAGGAAAAAACCAATCACGGGCTTTCCGTTTTTCGGGGTGATTTTATTTTAGATGCCGAAGAGTATGCCATAATTGCCAATAAAGCTGACCTTGTTGCACAAAAATATCCTGCATATGCAGGAACTATTTTGGATTCCAGCTGGGTAAGTTTAAAACAAGATGGAGAAGAGATTGGGCTTAAGGATGCGGCTGGAAATTTAGCAGAAGTTTTTACCTATCCCGCATGGACGGGTTCTGTTTCGCTAGAGAGAAAAAAATTAGAAGAAGAAGCAAATCTTGCTTCCAACTGGGCTATGAGCGAGTCTTCCCATTCCTTGGGGCAAAAACGGCAGGAAGCTCTGCCTGCTGCGGCCATTTCATTATTAGAGGAAGAGGACGTTGGCACTTCTACGGCAGCAGTAGAACAGGAAATAGACGCGCAGGATGCAAATTCTTTGGCACTGGTGGCAGTGGCTCCTCCCCCGCCGCCGGCTCCTTCATTCTCACCGGTGCCTTCATTTGCATTTACCCACAACACTGCACCTCAGCCTATAATTACGGTGCAAAGTGGCGCACTTACGGCTTATGGTCAAACCACCGTTAATTTTTCCGGCACAATGTCCTACGATCCCAATGGCGATGCTCTTACTTTTCTTTGGGATATGGGCGACGGGACAAGATCTCAAAGCGCCAATCCGGCAGCTCACAAATATGCCAAGCCCGGCAATTACACCGTGACCTTAACGATTACGGATACTTTTGGAACAAGCGGAATTGCCAAGGAAAAAATTCAAGTATTTGAGAAGACAGAAGCAGCCGCGACAAAAGAGACTGGTGCAAAAGCAGAAACGCAAAAATCGGAAACCAAAACTGAACCGAAAATTGAAAAAACCGTTTTGCAG
Source organism: Patescibacteria group bacterium (assembly GCA_038062615.1). Classification (GTDB taxonomy): domain Bacteria; phylum Patescibacteriota; class Gracilibacteria; order UBA1369; family UM-FILTER-53-11; genus JBBTWV01. Next base: position 2,416 of record JBBTWV010000075.1, read on the forward strand.
AGCAGCTCCAAATCGGAAGCCGCATCAAATTCAAGTGCTAAAACCGAGTTGTCTTTTATTCCACCGCTTCAGCTGAACCCTCAAACGTTGCAACTGCAAGGTTATTTTGTATTCATTCCCTATGGAGATACGCCAAAAATAAAAATGCCAAAACAAGCGGCTATAAAAAAAATAAAAACGCCCAAAGCCTCAGGCGTCAAAAAAGAATCTGCCAAATCGCCTCAAATAAGTAATGGCGATCTTTCCGCAGATATAAAAATTTCAGAAATTTTTCCTAACCCCGCCGAGAACCAAGAAGAATGGATTGAGCTTATGAATGGAGGTACAGAATCAGTAAACTTAGGGAACTGGGGCCTGTCCGATGGTGGAAAAACCTCCCCGTTTAGGATTCCTGATTCCATCGTTTTGGAACCAGGAATGTATGCCGCTTTCCCAAAATCACTCACTCACATTGCCCTCAATAATGATCGCGACGAAGTCATACTTACCGATTTTCAAGGTAACATTATGGATCGCATAAACTATGATACGCCCAAAAAGGGAAGCTCCTACGCGCTTATTTCAAGTGCCTGGGAATGGACCGATACGCCCACGCCCGGGAGCCAAAATCCTGTATTCGAAAAAATGGAAGGAACCGTAGGAGAGCTCATTCAATCTGCCGATGCGGATTCATCGGCATTTCAAATAATGCTTTCGGATGGCTCATCAAAGAATATTCAATTTGCCAAAGAAACGCTGGATCCGCTTATGGCGGACATCCTTATGGCTCCAGGAACGCGCATGAGCGTACAAGCTGCGGCGCAAAGCGATGGAAATTATCTCCTCAAAAAAATTGAAGATGTCTCACCTGCTGCAGCAAATTCAGAAAAAAATATTGGGAGCTGGTGGATGATCGCCGCTGCGGGAGCTAGTTTATTGGGAGGTGCCATCTTTTTCTTGGCGCGAAAATTCTTGCGAAAATCTCAAGAGAATTCCAGCGGCGAAAAAAAAGTTGCCCCGACGTCGCGCCGTGGCATTTATCCAGTAGCCTCGCCACGGCTCGGCCAAAAAGATAATTTTTCCTATCGCGCTCCGCCCGACGAAAATTGGCTTTAGGAACTCCCTCAAAACTCCATTTCTACTGCAATTTTAAATTTTTGAGCGAAAGCAAGTTTTGCGGGAGTTCCTTAAATATTTTCTGCATCGCTTCCCCCAGAGGCTTGCTCGCGCTCGCGGGCTTTCTCTAAAAGGTTTTTCATTTTTTTAAAATCCTCTTCGGTCATTTGGCGTTTTTCTTGCCGCAGAGCCATTTCCGGGAAAGGATTTTCCTGCCCAGCGGTGAGCATCACCTCCTTGGCTACCAAAATAGGAACCTTGGCCTCCAGCGCCAAGGCAATGGCATCGCTTGGCCTGGCATCCACCGCCACAATGTTCCCTTGAATTTCGATGGACAAAGAAGCGTAATATGTATGACGTTTCACCCGATCCACGACGGCCCGAAGAAGCTTCCCGCCAAGGGATTCAATCATCCGAATAATGAGCGCATGCGTCAGCGGACGCGGCGATTTCATGTGGTTGAGCGCCATCGAAATAGCCCGTGCCTCATTATCCCCAATCCAAATGGGAAGCAGACGGTTTGAAGAGCGATCATGCAGGACGACGATGGGATTGGCGCTTGCCTGATCCTCCACCAGAGCCACGATATCTACGGGAATAAGTTCGCAGTGCGCCATAAAGAAAGAAGTGTTTTAGAAAGGCGGTGGGTAGAGAGTTCCTACTTTGCGTGTCATGATGTACGCATAAAGATAACTTCTTAAAAATATTCCTGCCAAACCCACCACAAATGCCATTACGCCAAAGTAAAAAGGATAGGCATTAAATCCTAAAAATCCGATGAGAGAAATCACCAAAGAAGGGTAAAACATGAGCGCAAAAAAGTTTTTAAGACGCCCTTGTAAAAATTGGCGGTTCCATTTTTGGAGCTGCCCGTAAAATTTAGAAATCAAGAAACCTATAACGGCGCCAAAAACAGCGGCCCATACGGCGTTTCTTACAAATAAACCAAAAGGAATGTTACTCAGAGGACCATATTCGTCAAAACCGCTTAAATCGTTAGCCAATTCGCTCACAAATATTTGCGCACCAATATAGACCAAGATGGCTTCCACCAAGTTACCAAGGACGTTGCCAATGGCACTCCATTTGAGCGTTTCGGAAGCGCGAGGGTCTAGATCAAGCGAAGGTTTGGATGGGAGAGGTGTCTCCATAAATGATAATTAAAAATTGATAACAGAAGTATATCCATTATACTCATGGCGTGTACAAACGTATCAAAAACCTCCTTGCCAACAGGTTGGCCACGGGAGCGTCCATTCTTACCATTACCACTTTTTTGAGCTACCTGACGGGCTTACTGCGCGATAGAATTTTCTCGCGAACGTTTGGTGCCGGCCATGAACTTGATCTTTACAACACGTCTTTTATCGTGCCTGATCTCCTTTTAAACATTCTTGTTTCCAGCGCTCTTTCGGCGGCGTTCATTCCGATTTTTACAGACCTTTCGGCCCGCGGGGCCCGCGAAAAAGCCAATGAACTGGCCAATACGGTGTTACATGGTGCCATACTCGTGATTTTTTTGGCAGCGGTTGTGGCAGCCATTTTTATGCCCTGGCTGTCTGCAAAAATCGCACCGGGATTTAGTGACGGAGAGCGACAGACGCTTATTTCTTTAAGCCGACTCATGCTGATTTCTCCGCTGATCATTGCGCTTTCCAGCGGACTTGGTGCCATGCTCGTGAGTTTTAAAAAATTTCTTCCGTACGGACTCTCCCCTATTTTTTATAATTTTGGAATTATTGGCGGAGCGCTTACGGCTCCGTGGCTTGGCGTGTACGGACTCGTTTTAGGAACGCTGGTTGGAGCTTTGCTGCACCTGCTCCCGCGGCTTGTCTCCATGCGTTATACCACCTACAGATATGCCAGGCAGTGGCGATTTAAAGATGCTCATTTTTTGAAAGTGATTAAACTCATGATTCCTAAAATGATTGGG
>JBBTWV010000076.1:0-14284 GCA_038062615.1 Patescibacteria group bacterium
AGAATGGGCCTGATTAGTTGAAAAGTGGCACTAAATCCGTAAACCGAATTCCGTAGAGATGTCCGGTTTTGTTGTAAACTGGCTTTCCGTAGGCCGCCACGCGTTTTTCGGATTCCATAAAATCCCAAGCTTTTTGCCAGTCGGGCTTGTTGAAAAGCTGAAATTTTCGGCCGTCATCTTCTGAAAAAAGGTAAAGCCCCGTGCCTTGGGTGGTTTCCATCTGATGGATAACTCCCTTGGCGATCAAATCACTGCTGGGAATAGAAGAGGGGAGTTCTGCTGGTAGTCCCAGTTCACTTTCTACTGGATTGATGGATGAGTAGGAGATGCCAAACGTGTGACCCTCCGAATTTTGTACCAGCTTGCCTTTTACGGGGACCTTTTTGCCTTTATATAAGCCCCGCGTGTAGAGTACGGCTTTTCGCCAATACTTTTGGCTGAGGAGCTGATAGCGTTTGCCGTCGTCGGTATGCAAATAAAACATGGGTGGAGATCCAATGTATGAATGAATGACGCCGCTGAGCTCGGTGGTGTTTTCGGTGTCTGCCGTGGAAGTTTCTGGTGGTGGTTCAATTTTAACAGTTTTGATGGTGGTTGATTTTGTTGCGATGGGTTTGGCGCTCACTTCTAAACTGGCGCTGGGACTCTCATTGCCGGCGGCATCCAAAGCGGTGATGACGAAGTAATAGGTGCGACCATTGAGGAGATTTTTGATGCTCTTGGTGGTGACTTTCCCTACTTTAACTGACGAGAGATTGTATGAGCCGTTGTTTTGTGCGGCGGATTTGGTGCCACGATAAATTTTGTAGCCGGTAACGCCAACGTTATCTATGGCAGGATCCCAGCTCAGGATAATTTCTTTGTCTCCAATGCTTGCGCGAATATTTGACACCACGCTTGGGCGATCTCGGTCTGGAGGCAGGGGACTCAAAGCCAAGATGGTTGTTGGCAAAATAAAACATCCAATTGCAAGGAGTATTATCCACGGCGCGCGTATTTTCATAAAAATGGAATTAAAAATTCATGAACTCCATCAAGTATAACATGAAGGCGAATGACCTTGCCGTTATTTTCCCCAAATGCTGGAAAACGAAAGGTCGCTTTTTAACTCTGTCTCAAAATTCCACACACCGTCTAAATCAAACGCGCCGTTGGCGGGAAAGTATTTGTAGTTGAGCACGCGACTTTGCGGCAGTAGGCGTTTGCGCAAGGTGATGCCATTTTGTCCCGGCTGTTTTTGAATGTTGAAGCGATACTCATCCACGGGATTTAACTTTAAGGTGAATGGTAATCGGTACCGAATGCGCAGAGTTTTTGATTCGTTTACGGCCACATCCATTTTTGCCGCAAAGTAGGTGAGGCCGGTGTCTTGGTCCATGCGTGCCTCGGTGCCCGCATCAGAACTCTCTTCTAAAACCGAACCTGCCGGCACGTAGATCCGTAGCGCGTGGAGATTTCGCGATCCTCCTAAAATGGCTAACACTGGCCGTGGAACTTCATTAAAACCAAAATTTTTCAGTAGCCCAAGAATTCTCTTTTCCACTTTGTCATTCCATGTGTGCCGGCGCGTGATAGAAACCTCATCGCTCACATGCCCGTCGGTGTGAATATACGTATCGTGGGTGATCTGCTCCGTCATGTAGTCATCACTCTTATTGCCGCCGATGGAAGTATGTACTACATTGAGATAATCCTCCCGCGGATCAACTTTTTTCATCTCGCCACTCAGTTCATGCCGCTGAAAAAACCCTTGGACGGTAGAATCTTTAGAGTACGCTAAAAGATGTTTTGACTGAATTTGCGCTTGTAAAAGAGGAAGAAGAGAAACGGGGTCTACATTTTTAAAGAGCGCTTTTTCGAATGCGGGCAAGAAACTTTTAAGTACGGCTTTGGGATCCTCACGGCCGGTAACTTTGGCTTCTACCATATAAGAAAGCACGGTAGAAAAATTTTCAGCGGTGAGAGAAGCAGGTAGCTCGGGGATTTTTATGGGTCCTGTAAGTCGCAGGAGTTCCCGTATAAATGTCTGATCAATGGCAATCACACTGTCCACGCCCGGCCCGCCTTCTTTTTCTAAAAACCAGGTTGCTTTGTTTGCCGAAAGCGGAAAGTGGCCCGAGTAGTTGGAATCTCGCAAAAACCAGCGCGTATTGACCTCAGAAATTTCTTCCGGCGGCACCAGGTTCTCCACTAATTGATGGTCAAAACTATACACGTCGCTCAACTCATTTTTGGTGAGGTAGCCATCATTGGTTTCGGCGATGGCAATGTTGCCGATGAATCCTCCGCTGGGCCGCAGTTCAGCATTATTCTGCAGTAGGATCAAAAAAGTATGAGGCTCTTTGTCGCCCAAAAGCGTAAGAATGGCCGGAATATCGTCTTTGAGAATATTCACGCTTCCAGCAATCACTCCCAAAGATGCTTTGGCAAAGTTAAAACGGTCGGCTAGTTGGTGCGGAATCATGCCCGTGGGAACTTTTTGGATCTCGCCATTGGCGGCGACAAGAGCGTCGGCAGAGGCGATAATGGCAGGAAGTTCTTTTGTGAGTTTTTCCGTGAGGGAAGCCCTGTTGGAAGAGAGCGGTTTACCATTTTCTTCAAAAAAGTTTTTTGGCAAAAATTGGAGATTTTTTCCAGCATCACTAAATAAACGTCCGGCTTGCGCAAGATTTTTTCCAGTTCCAATAAGGGCATTGCCGGCATCAAAAATGGGATCATGAAGCGTTAAAAAGAGCAGGCGTGGCGTGGTAAACCAAGCTTGATTCTGAATGTGGCTGAACGTCTCTTCTGCTAAAGCAAAAGTATCTTTGGCTTGGTCAAAATGGCCGTCTTTAAGCGCCACGGCGCCTTGAATCACTTTTTCAAAACCTTGGGATGCTGTTTCTATGAGGCTCTGCTTGAGAGAAATTCCGCTGCGGCTTAAATGGATGAGGTTCACAACAATCAGAATAATGCAGGCCATGATGAGCAACATCGTAAGACTGCGGATATGCTCGCTGTTAACCGCTGATTGAGTGTTTTCTTGAATGGAGATGAATTTTTGGGGCGTGGGAGCCGGTGCGGTGGATTTTTTTGGACCCAACCATTTTTTTGCTTTTTCAAAAGACGGTAACAGACGTTTGAGCGAAATTTTTTGTCCTCCGTTTGGATCCGAAGGATCACTGGGCGGACGAATATCGCGAAAAATCATAAAAAAGTGGCCGCGTTACAGCTCTGGGGTCGTAAACGTGAACTGCGTTTCCATAGAGTCGCTCAATGTTCGCTTGGTAAAGGCAAAAATGCCTTCTCTTAAAATCGCCATACCGAGGAGTTCTGGATTTTTCATAATGGGACTTAACGAACGGCGATACCAAGCGGAATCGCGCACGCTTCTGCCGGGCTCCAGCGTGAGCGAAAGTGCTTTTTTGAGCAGGGCGAGGTCGGTGCTCAGAAACCATTTTCCTTGCGTCGTCGCGTCATAAAGCGCGTCTCTTCGTCCCATCAAAAAACCATTTATAGCGATTCCCCCAAAAGATTCTGAGTATATTTTTACTTGGGTGGGATCGGGGATGAGCTCCTGCGCTTTGGTGCCGTCAGCAAGTTCGACGTCGCGTGCTTGTGGTGCAAATGTAGGTGCGATTTTTGCGAATGATTCCCGTAATTTTTCAATTTGCGTCTGCGCCGTTTTATAGTCCAACTGCAAAACAAAAAGTATTTTTGAGGGGTCCATCGTCAAAGCAAACTCACCCGATAACATGGGCTCAATATCTTTTTCAAAATCCAAACCGGGCAGGTAGGCCTGCGAAGCCGCTTGAATAAGCGATTTTACCGTTGCTGGATTTGTCTCGCCGCCGAGCATGGCTTCTAACTTGTGAATTTGCACGGCAAGATTTTGCCCCGCCAAGAGAAACGAAAAATCGTCCGGAAGGTAGGGGAGTAGGAGCGCGCGATACGCTTGTTCTTGGCCCAGGTTAATGGACTTATTGAGTAGTGCATAAGAAGATCCCTGCCAGTCGCCATCGTGAGTTTGAAGGGTCATACCCATCGCCGAAAACGGCAAAACTATTGGCGGCATATGGGGCACAAATTGTGAGATTGCCCTCCAAACTTCCTGAGGCAGCTCTCGCGGCTCTATATATAAAGAAAATGGTCCGGCCGCCATGTTTTTTGAAGTTTTAATGAAATCACTCTGCGAACTCAGATGTTGCTGGAGGGATGTTTGAGCTTTAAGAAAAGCCATAAGGCCAGCCTGTGAGGGTGAAACCGCCAGCACGCTATCCACAAAAACAAAGTTGAGTGCGGGCGTGGAGTAGGCATGGAAATTATCAGCAGGAAGCTCCTTGGCCTGACCCGAGGGATTTTTGTAGGCCTTCATAAAGGCAAAAGCCTGCTCTATGGAGCGAACTTTGAGCAGCAAGAGCGGCTGTAGAGGAATAGGTGAGTCCCCTCTCAGTAAAACAATTGCACCTTTTTCGCCAACCCACGGCATTACATCTTTTTGCCAGTTCATCATCCATTCCTCGTTCACTTTTTTGAGGATTACGGGAGGAAGTGAGGTGGAAAATTCTAAATAGGCGACCGTCTCATTTGCCGGCAAGAGCTCCGGAAAGCCAGGAATCCGAATCACTTTAAAATACAGAAAAATCGCCACAAAGAGCGCGCAAAGTATTCCAAGTATAATAAGGATAAGGCCTGCCTGCTTTTTATTGAGGGTGGGGGTGCGCATAAGAGGGATTACAGATTGTAGGATACCATATATAATATCGTCGCTATGATCCCAACCGCAGCAGAAATTAGACGCCAGTACATTGATTTCTTTGTGAAAAAATACGGGCACAAAGAAATTCCTTCTGCGTCGTTGATTCCAGAAAATGATCCGACGGTTTTGTTTACGACGGCGGGTATGCATCCGCTGGTGCCATACTTAATGGGCGAGCCGCATCCGTCGGGAAAACGTTTGGTGGATGCCCAAAAATGCTTGCGCACGGATGATATTGATGAGGTGGGTGACGCCACGCATCTCACTTTTTTTGAGATGCTCGGCAACTGGTCGCTGGGGGATTATTTTAAAGAAGAAGCCATAAAAATGAGTTTTGAGCTTTTGACGTTGCCGTGGGAAAAGGGTGGTTATGGGTTGCCGCTCGAAAGGCTTTCGGTCTCGTGTTTCGAAGGTGATAAGGATGCGCCGCGTGACACGGAATCGGCGGAAATTTGGAAAAAAATGGGACTGCCGGAGTCACGCATTTATTTTTTCCCCAAGAAAAAAAACTGGTGGGGTCCGGCGGGGCAGACGGGGCCTTGCGGGCCGGATACGGAGATGTTTTATGACGTTTGTTATGAACTGCCGGGTTATAGAGAAGATCCCACTCTGCATAAAAATAATGATTGGGCGGCGCACGGCGCCGCCGCGAAGCCAAGCGAGAATCTGGCTCAGCCAGTTCGAGCGATGGCTGAGCTTAAAAATAAGTGTGACCCTGCTTGCGACTGTGGACGCTACGTGGAAGTTTGGAATGACGTCTTCATGCAGTACAACAAAAAAGCGGATGGAACTTTTGAGTCTTTGAAGCAAAAGAATGTAGATACCGGTTTGGGTTTTGAGCGCATGGTGGGAATTTTACAAGGAAAGGAGTCGCCGTTTGAGACGGAGCTTTTTGCGTCAGCCATGCAGAAGATTCATGCTTTGGCAGGAATAAAACATGATGAAGAAGGCAAAAAAACTCTTGCGCAAATTTCTGTCAGGATTCTTTTGGATCATCTCCGTTCCGCCACGTTTATTTTAGGAGATCCAAATGGAGTGACGCCTTCCAATATTGATCAGGGATATATTCTCCGCCGTTTAATTCGTCGAGCCATTCGTGAAGCCAAACGCCTTGGCATCGAAAATAATTTTTTGAGCCAAATTGCTCAGATTTACATTGACCTCTATAAAGATGCGTATCCGGAACTTGTAAAAAATAGAGAGCGTATTATTTCTGAACTGGATAAAGAAGAAGAACAGTTCAAAAAAACGCTTGAGAAAGGTTTGAAAGAAGTTGCCCGCTTCATGAAGGAAAAGGGCACACTCAACGGTGGCGACTTGTTTTACATTTTTGAGACGTATGGTTTTCCGCAGGAAATGACGGCGGAAGAAATGGTCAAAAATGGTTATCAAGGTTCGTTTGATACCATCAAAGCCGAGTTCGATGCGGCCTTCAAAAAACACCAAGACCTTTCCCGCGTGGGCGCGGCGCAAAAGTTTGCCGGTGGTCTGGCTGACCACAGCGAGCCGTGCAAGATGCATCACACCGCAACGCACTTGGTTCACCAGGCTTTGCGTGATGTGCTTGGCACCCACGTCTTCCAGAAGGGCTCAAACATCACCAAAGAGCGTCTGCGTTTTGATTTTTCTCAGCCGACTAAGATGACGCCAGAGCAGGTCAAAAAAGTGGAAGAAATTGTGAATGAGCAAATCCAAAAAGATCTGCCGGTTCATTTTGAAATTCTAGAAACAGAAGAGGCTAAAAAGCGAGGTGCCATTGGTCTTTTTGAGGACAAGTACGCGCAACTGGGCAACAAGGTGAAGGTTTATTTTATGGGTCCTTCGACGAGCCTGCCTACCGGACAGGCAAGCTCAGGACAGGCTCCTTATAGTGTAGAGGTTTGCGGTGGTCCTCATGTGGAGCACACTGGCGTCCTTAAGCACTTCAAGATCTTAAAAGAAGAGGCGTGCTCGGCTGGGGTAAGGAGAATTAAAGCTGTTGTTGAAGGGATTAAGGATGTCACAGCCTAGGTTGACTAAAATGTAATTTATAGTTATATTCTTCGTCCATAACCTATACATGAATGGATAAAGGGCCGGTTCAAAGTGCGGACAGCGAAGGTGAAAATCTCGAGGTGGAGTTAGCAAGCCGAAGCGAGGATTCTTTGCAGCGCGAGATCACTCGTACGCAATTACAGCTAAATGATTTGGAGACGGAACAGCTGAACATGCAATGTCCAAAATTTTCTGCAAATTCCATAAATCCACTGCAAGTTATAGAAATTGGCCAGTATCACCGGGCATCGGAGCAAAGAGCTCTTTTGGGAGCAAAATTGGCTCGCCGGATTGCGAAACTCACATTTGCCTTGGCCGATGTCCGAAGCGAAAGATACGGTGCCAAATCACCGAGTGATGGAAAAGTACAAATAAGCAGAGCGTACGAACTTCAATATCTTCGCAGTGATGCTCGCTATATGGATCGTATGGCTTATACGTTTGAATTGAGGGCAAAATACTACGCACTCATTGCGGCAGATTATGAAGATTCAATGGTGAGGATGGGAAGCGTTCTTATGGCTCATGACGACTTACGCGCGGACGAACGTCTTGCTCGCGCTGTGGCTATTGCCGAGCAAGCAATGGCTGAAGATCCGCCATCAAAAAAAGAATTAAATTAATTTTATGCCTGAAGATCCTGATTTAATACCATATGGTGATGATGAGATTGATGTACCTGTAGAAATGGATGGCTTAGATTGCAGTGGATTTGTTGCAAGTATTAAAGATTTGACCGCAAGTGATGGTCAAATTTAGAAAGGTATTGCAACAGCTAAATTAGATCTTTCAGCTTTTCCCAATGAAGAGAGCAAACTCACAGTGCAGCTGCGTTTTGAATTCAACTATCCGGCGAAGGTGACGACGAAACAGCCCTATTTATTCCGGAGCGCAAATGGAGAATAAAGCACCGACACGAGGGCGTGTTTTATGCGATTTCCCTTATGGGATATGAACTCGTGGCTATTGTCCCAGACAATCGGTTCAGCGACTTTTGCAATGATATGGCTGAGCGGATGACGTCCGGAATCAACCATCGCATGACCTGGCACATCCGAGGAAATAATATAATCGCCAGCTTGAATATCTTTACCGGTATAAACGATCCAGACATAACCGTTTCCAGCAGCGGAAACGAGATGAGGGTTATCAACACTGGCCGATTTGGTCCCTTCCTGTATGCTGAGATAAGAACCAAGAACTGCAGGATCATTTTCTTTCGTTGTTTTTGTAATCCCGTAGAGAATTTCGGAGGAAGGGTTGTTGTGCAAGGATTTATTTTTGCCCGTCAATGAAACAAGCATGCCTTTCTCTAGCGGCTCAGAAGTATAGGCATAATGTGAGCCTGTGAAAGCATTGTATGAAACGGTGTTTGCGCTTATTGAAATAGTACCTTCTTCCGTTTCGTCTTGCTGGATGCTGATGATCGTTCCGTCATTTGTGGCTCGGTCAAAGATTGCTACCGTAGCGCCGGATTTTCGGACATCGAGCAAAGCATCGGGGCTCGGATCTCCAATGCCCACGGCTCCGGAAGTAGTTCCTGGTGCCAAAATGATGTCCCCCGCAGTATCGGTGTTTTCAATCAGCACATCGCTTCCATCGTGAGAAAGGAAAAGCGCATCATTTGATCCTGCAGCATAATCATAAAGTTGTAGGGAAATTTTGCTTCCAGCTCCATTATCAACAAAGAGCCTAACATCACTTCCGTAACCATTTTGGAAATCTATTACCTGGCCAGTGGCGGCATTTATTTCGAATTCTTGACCTGTGGCTCCGACGATTTCTTCGGTAGTGGCGCCAATAGCCTGGAACTCTAATGTTCCTCTTGGTTCAAAACTAGCATTTGGTGTACTGCTTCCTGGTGTAGTATATCCCGACGAATCAAAACGTCCCATCTCCGTCAATGTTCCCGCTTGGTTCAATGTGAAAATTATATCTCCGTCTTCTGAGTTGTTGGTGACATCATCGAGAGCTATTTTAATGCTCCCTTGCTCTTCGCTTCCACCAAGATCTTCAACATCGAATCGGATATTTGAACCCACGCCGGCTGCTGGTGTCCCAGTGGTGTTCTTTGTAATGGTAAAGACATTTGTTGCAGCGTTTGCCGTTGAATCGTTGTTAATTATTTCAATACCCGTAGTAGGAAGAATCGATGACATGACCACGTTCCCGTTAAATGTAGCGGTATTGCTAAACGTTGTTGCTCCGCTCAAGGCCAAATTGCTGTTGATCGTGGTTGTTATGCCTGTTTTTCCCAATGTTATTCCCGTTGCATTTTGGATACCAAGCTGCAATGACGAATCCACGATACTGTCAACGACAGGGGAATAAACACTTGTTGTCACAACACTTGCACCGATGGACGTTGCGAGCGCTTGGTAACCCCAAAAGATTCCAAGAATAAAAATTAAACCTATGAGGATTTTTGGTTTTTGGTTCTTAAACATATCTTTATATTATAACATATTTTCTGCGCCTTTGAATAGGTGGTTTTGCTATAACAGCATTTTTCTGGTATAATATAACAATGAAACCATTTCGTTTTGCAAAATATTTTCTTCTTTTTTTTCTTCTTCTGTCATTACTGTTTTCGGAGATAGGTATCTCAGGAACCCCAAAAACTCAACCCAAAGGTACTCTCAATGAAAGTTTGAATTCGCCAGTATCAAAAAAAGTTAAAAATAATACTCAGAAAGTTAAGAAAAAAACAAAAAAGAAAGCCGCAAAAACTTCTCTATTCCAAAAAAAACTCATACCTAAACCCAAACCTCTTCCCAAGGTAAAGCCTTCATCGTCACTATCGTTTCCGCCATCCAAATCACCTGCGATGCCGCTTCGTGGAGTAGGTTCATCATCACCACCTTTGCCGCCGCCTTCCGTGGTGCCGTCTTCGGGAGGATCCTCATCTGCACCGCCTCCACTCTCTGCTCCGCCACCGCCGCCTGCACCGCCATCTCCTCCTGCGCCACCTCAGCCCGCCATTATTTTTGAGGACAATTTTGAAAGTAACAAAGGGTGGACGCTTTTTGAAGAAATAGTAAATCAGAGTAGTTGTTACGGTTCGTCAGTTGCAGAAATTTCCAGACTTGCTGATGTTGCTTTTGAAGGTTTGACAAGCTTCCGTCTTTGGGCGAACAAAGGACGGTCAACGAAAAGTAATCATGTTATTGCTCAAAATAAAATTCTTCCCACGGGCCAGAATGGAATTTGGAAGCACGAAGTGAGAACATACATCCCGGAAGTTTTTCATGAATCCGGTGAAACAGGGCCTGAATTGAGCATACAAAACACCCGACAAATTTCTGCGGGAGTTTTCAAGACGGCAACGGCGGGTATTCAGTACCGGGCAAATAAGTACTCGCCGCAAGCCTATACATGGGGCGTTTGGAAAGAATTAGATTCGGGAGGAGCCGCTTGGCATACATTCCTCACTCAAAAATTAGAGCCGGGTATTTGGTATACATTAACTTTAGAATTTGATTATAACCTTAATGTGTATCGAAGCTTCTCTATCCAAGGAGGAAATATCAATCAAAATGTTGATTTGTCTCCTTTTCATATAGCACTTGAATCAAAGTTCAATGAAGAAGCCTTCTGGATTACTCTAGAAGCGGAGAACCTTTGGAACAATTGTGGAGATGCTGGTGTGTTTGATTACCAGGTTTACTTCGATAACATTCAGATCACAAAAGTGACACCATAAAAACAGCACAACGATTCACTCTCCCCAGTTGAGTTTTTTACGCAACATGCGGTAGTAGTTGTGGCCTCCCATGCGGATCATGTTGAAGGTTCGGCTGGATTTGCGTATGCGGATCACGTCATCTTTTTTGAGATTGAAGGTGATTTGCCCATCAATGGTGAGCACAATAGGTTTTTTTTCTTCGCGCCAGCTGGTGCCAAGGCGAATGGTGATTTGGCGGGTGTTGGGGATAATAATGGGGCGGACTCCCAATTTTACCGGGCAGATGGGTGCCAGGACGATGCCTTCAATTTTGGGATGCACAATGGCGCCGCCGGCAGAAAGCGAGTGGCCGGTTGAGCCCGTGGGCGTGGCAATAATGAGACCGTCGGCCTTGTAGTTGGTGAGTACGCGCTGATTCACCTCCACTTGCAGGGTAATAAGGCGAGCAAATCCTCCTTGGTTTATAACCGCATCATTTAGCGAAAGCGTCGTGAACTTTTTTTTGCCGTCGCGGTAAAGCGTCACGCGGAGGAGAAATCTTTCATCATGACAAAAATCTCCCGCAAAAATTCTTGGCAGGCTGGTGAGGATTTTTTGCGGAGTAAAAGCTGTAAGGAAGCCGAGGTGGCCCATATTCACGCCGGCAATAAAAGGCCGCTTGCTACCCACTTGGCGAGCAGTTTTTAGGAGCGTGCCATCGCCGCCAAGCACAATGGCAAGGTCGCTTTTGCGCAAGAGTTCCGCTTTTTCGTAGGATTTTTTCTCACCCATAATGGGTGCGCAATGCTCATCCAGAAAAATTTCTGATGCGTATTTTTTTAGCTCATGCACCAGCTTTTTTACAAAATCCGCACGATTACCAATAGTGTGCTTGGAGATAATACTTACTTTGCGAATGAGCGGGCGTTTGGAAGGCACATGGGTATTATAGAGGGTGTGCGAGGTGGGGTATAGAGGTTGGTTATTTGCTCATTTTTAGGTGACACTGAAGAGTGCGTTTTGCTTGACAATGAGCCAAAAACCGAATATTCTTGGGGCGGAGATATCACTACAAATTCTATGTATAAAACTCCTTACACTCGCGGCATGATGATCGGTAAGACGATGCACATCGTGAGTTTGTGGGTGGGGAGTATTTGTAAGTAGGAATTTGATTCCTGCTCATTGAGTACTCCTCACCCACAATATAGTGAGGAGTTTTTTTCGTACTAATATTTATTCTTTAATCCCTTTGTACTATGGCTTTCGAAGCAACTTACAATAAGTATTGGGACACCGAAAAAGAGGGAAGACGAACGCAAACTGAAAGGGACACCAAGCGTGAATTCGGCGTTCGACTGGGGCCATTTGAGGCCGGCTATCGAGGTGAAACGCATACAAAAAAAGTTGATGAGAGGAGAGAAGCAACTCGGGGAAACGTAAAAAGAGCGTTTAGAATCGGACTCCAATAAACTTATCCTCGAGTCACAAATGGGCCAGTATATTCTGGCTCATTTGTTGTTATAAACAAATGTGCTGAGAGCTTCCAAGGTTTTTTGCGCAGTTTTTCGCCAGGAGAATTTTTTGGCTTGCGCTAGGCCTTTTTGGCGCAATTCGGTTCGCAGGGTTTCGTCTTTCAGCACACGAGCGATGGTGTCTGTAAGCGCTTCTGTGTCTTGTGGATTCACCAACAGCGCCGCATCGCCGCATACTTCCGGCAGCGAAGCACGGTTAGAGCAGACCACCGGGCATCCGTGAGCCATAGCTTCCAGTGGCGGAAGTCCAAAACCTTCATAGAGGGAAGGGTAGACAAAAACTTTGGCTTGTTGATACAAGGCGGCCAGCTCATCGGCCAGCACGTGCTCAATATGGATGACCGCTTCACCGGAATCATGAATTTTTTTCTCGGCCTCCTTCGACTTCCAACCGCGTCCACCCACAATTACTAATTTGAGTTGCGGAAAATTTTCTCGCAGTTTTTCTGTAGCTTCCACCGCGGCAATTATATTTTTGCGCGGCTGCAAACCGCCAACGGTTAAAATAAAATCCTCCGGCAATTGATACTTATCAACAGCTTCTTGCTTCTTGCTTCTTGCTTCCTGATTCTCCTTTGCGGCTAATGGCGTCACCGTTATTTTCTCTTCAGGATAATGAAAAAGACGCATCAAATCCTTTTTAGTATGTTCCGAAGGCACCAACACGCCTACCGTTTTTTTAAGCGCTCGTTTTAAAAATAAGTGTTCAATAATTCGCGCTTTTGCTTGATGACGTTCCGGCGCGGTGAAAGCGATGAGGTCGTGCACGGTAATAACTGACGCGATATTTTTTGGCAAAAGAGCGGGAATAATAAAGCTCGTCGGCGCAAAAAAAACTTCGCCACCGCGCCGCCTAAAATCCTTCACCACTGCCCAGTGCCAAAGCAGGGGATGCTTGTGAATCAGCACGATATTGGCTTTTCCCTTACCGGCAAGATCGGCTAGTTCCGACGAAAACGTATTCGTATAAAGGGTATATTCATTTTCCTTATCCATCTGCAGTAATTCGCGTACCACATGGAACGTATACCAGGCCTTGCCTGACACAGGATGAGATGCCGTGCGGATGTCTATGCCAATTTTCATATGGCCATTGTAGCGGTTTTTTGCTATTTTGGTCGTAGTTTTTAGCCCACTTCTCTATGACTTTCGCCAGAATTAAAGAAACCTTTCTGCGGCTTCCAAGGACAACCAAAACTCTTGGCATCGCCGCGTTTCTCCTTTTTCTTTCGACGCTTTTACCTTGGTATACCGACATTGATTCTTACCGCGTGGGTGATGAATTTTTAGGAGTCAGCGGCCCCACTTCATTCATTGGAATTTCCATTCTTATTATGGCGGGATTTTCCATATGGATTTTTTCGTATCATCTTTTAGAGCGTCGCGTTCCGCGCTTACCGATGGGCGAATCCGTCCTCAATCTTTTTGTGGGTGCTGAGTCGCTCTTCCTCATTTTGCTGGTGAATTCCATTTATTATCATCCTAAATTTGGCGTCAATATTTTAGATAAAGAGCCGCGATTTGGCATGATGCTTTCCTTGGTTTCTTCATTAGTGATGGTGATTGCCGCCTACCTTCAGTATCGCGATGAAGGTGAAACAAAGACGGAGGAAGGACATTTAGAACCGCTCATTAAGTTGGAATCTTCTTCTACGCCGGTATCGGAATCAAAACCTATAATGCCAGCCCCAAAACCGGCTTCTCAGTCTTCCATGCTCGCTAATTATCAGCGCCAACATCAAATGCCACTGCGAAAGCCAGCCATGCAAGAAAGAGAGATGGGTCGGTCGCAGCCGCCTGTTGCGACACCTGCGGTAGCTCGGCCAGTGGCGTCTGCGCCGGTTTCAGCCCCCGTGCAACAAGCTCCTTCAACAGCAAGGCCCGCGCCAACTCCTTATTCCGCAAAACCTCCCTCAGCCGATGGCTCTGATAAAGGGAGTTACATGATCCGTTTGGATCTCTAAAAAGTGGCTCGCTATGAATGACTCGACGCTTCCACCTTCTGTCCCGCCACCTCAACAGCCTGCGGCCTCTGCGCCTCAAACAGCCGTTTCGCGCATTGTTTTTTATTGTAAGGACTGCCGCAAATTAGTGGATGCCGTAAAGATCGGCCGCAAGTACGTTTATAAATGCCCCGCCTGCCACACCAAGAATGTGGCTTTTGGCACGGAAAAAAGCATCAAGAGTTTTTATCACGTGGAAAAATAATTTCCGGTGGCCTTGCGTGAATATTAATTTCTGCTTTGGTTTCCGCGTGCGCGGGATAAACCAATTAATTTGGTTGAATTTTGGGTCTGCATGTGACTGATTTGC
>JBBTWV010000077.1:0-10198 GCA_038062615.1 Patescibacteria group bacterium
TCCGTAAGATTTTTACCCAAGTGATTTTCATGATTTTGACGCGGCCGTAAATTTTTCCACAGACGAGTGCATCGTGGATGCGAAGCGTTCCGGTATTCACCAAAACCGTAGCGACCGGTCCAAGACTTTTATCCAAATCAGCCTCCAAAACCGTTGCCACCGCCGGACGATGCGGATTAGCTCGCAAATTTTCTAAATCTGCCACCAGCAAGATCATCTCCAAAAGAGCAGGGATGCCATCTCCCGTAAGAGCGGACACCGGAGCCATAATCGTCTTGCCACCCCAGTCTTCCGGCTGTAAGCCCAACTCGGCCAATTGCGCTTTTACACGATCAATATTCACATCTTCCTTATCTATTTTATTGAGCGCCACAATGATCGGCACTTCGGCTTCTTTGGCATGATCCAGTGCCTCTATGGTTTGAGGTTTGACGCCTTCATCGGCCGCCACCACAAGAATAACAATATCCGTAAGTTTGGCACCGCGTGCACGCATATTGGTAAACGCCTCGTGCCCAGGAGTATCAATAAACGTTATTTTTCTGCCATTTTTTTCAACTTGGTAGGCACCGATGCTCTGGGTGATGCCACCGGCTTCCGTGGCCACCACATCCGTTTCACGAATCGCATCCAAAAGTTTCGTTTTTCCGTGATCCACATGCCCCATAACCGTCACGATGGGCGGACGTACCACGAGTTCTTTTTCATCATGCTCCTGCGTGAGGGTATCAATATTTCCCATAGAAATATCTTCTACCTTTGCCTGTGCTCTCTTGCGCCTAATTTTAATGCCAAAATCATCGGCAATAATGGAAGCCGTTTCGTAATCAATCGTCTGATTAATGTTGGCCAAAATGCCATTCTTCATGAGCTCACCAATGACCTTTACAGGATTTAAGCCCGTTTTTTCTGAAAATTCTTTAACGGTAATGGTGTCGGTAATTTCAATCTCACCCGAAAGATCTGGCTTAACAGGCGCGACAGGAACCACTGGAGCAGCTTTTTTCACCTTAACTACGTCCTTACCCGCCGTCATCTTGCGTTGAGACTTGATGATTTCTTTATCCAGTTCTTTTTCAATAAACTGCTCGTATTCCGAAACCGTGCCGTGGTCTTCTGTCGCATTCTCCATCTCATCAGGAAGAGCCTTCGCCTCTTGAGGTGCAGAACCTTTAAGGCTTTCTTCAACCTTCTGTGCAATTTCTTCTTCTACCACACGCGCTGTTGGCTTTACCTCAAACCCAAGCTCTTTGATCTTCTTTTTAAGATCACTGGCACTCAGGCCTACTTTTTTACTAAGATCAGATAATTTAACGGACATGGCAAAAAGGGAAAAGTGCCCTTACTTTACCTAAAAATCATCAGGTGAGCAATGGCGAAGGCTTAGGAAGCCTATCCACGCCTGCTGACTTTAACCGTCTAATATTCTCCTGTGGGATGGCTGCTTTGGGCGAGGTCAGTTCATCAATTTTATCTTGTTGGATCTTGGCATCTAAAAGCGTCCTAATTTCCGTTGGAGAAAACTGTTGCAACCGCATTTTGCCCTTCTTTAAGCCAATTTCATCTTTAATGTCTTTGCGAAGCGTATTGGCTTTTTCAAGAACCGAAACACCGCTTTGAGACGACAAAATATCCAGCGCGTTGCGCATATTAATGTGATAGTCGAACTCGGCAATGAGATTCACGATGTTTTCTCTGTCACGAGGATCCAACTGTTCCGCCAGTTCGTAGGAGCTGATCTTTTTGAATGCGGCCAAAATAACCACCATGGCTTCCGGTGGGATCACAAAAAATTCATAACTCTGTTCATAAAAACGTATCTTGGTGAGTGTTGCCATGGCTTCGTTTGGCACCACAAAGAAAACCATTGGATATATTTTGGAATCCTTGCTGATCTTTTCAACCGTGGATTTAACGTTCCCATTCACATAATTCTGTAAATTGTCGGACCGTGAAACTTTCGCATCAAAAATCACATACTGTCCCAAAAACTCAACCATGAAGTCGGGTTTAAACTTGCCACCAAATCCCTCAGGCAAATTTTTGTTGTCATACGTTTGAAAATTGTACTGAGGTAACTTACAAAGTTCCGCTAACTTAGCTTTCACATTATCTTCATGCTGAGCCCACATGCCATCACGCTCTTCTTTCTCCCTTTGCTCCCGTTCTTCATCTTCTCTTCGTATTCTCTTTTTTTCATCCTCAAGAGCGTTTCTAATCTCATCCATTTTTTGAATCTTACTATCAAATTCCTTCTCTTTTCTTGATTTTTCAGCCTTAAAGCCAGCCAGCTCCTCCGAGATCGTCTCCTTTTCTTTGAGAACACTTTTATTTTCGGCTTTGAGAGAAGTAATCTCCGCAAAAAGTTGTTTATTCTTCCCTGCGAACTCATCTTTTTTGGTTCGTTCACTTTCCATCTCCTTGCTGAGTTGACCAATTTTCCGGTCTTTTTCACTTAATTCAGCTTTAAAGCGAGCATTTTCCTCAATCAATTGATTCTCATCCCAGGCCTCCTTTTTTGGCTTCGAAAAAATAACCCAAGCTATGCCAACGACCAGGATCGCTAAGAGAAAGTTCGTGATATTCATGGCGCTTATCGTACCACTGCCATTGCCGAGGGACAAATAAGCCGAAAATCACAGTAGCCACAATGAAAACCAGGCGTCGGGGAAAAATCGCTCCTGGCCAGATCTAAGGAAAGTTCTTCGATTTCTTGGCGGCACAGGTCTATTTCTTGATCGTCTCTGGTGGTGGAAACCTTCTCCAGAGTCTCTAAAAAATACAAACTCAAGCGCGAAACTTCAATCTTTAAAACATCTCGACAGGCCAGGGCATAGAGCGAAAGTTGCAGGTCCTTACTGAGGTTTTTTTTGTGATTCGTCCCCGTTTTATAATCAATGACCTCGTAGGTGCCATCTTCCAGCTTATCAATACGGTCAATGCGACCGCTTAGCGTAATTTTGCCTAACTGGAGAGTAAAAGCCTTCTCTAAAAAAGCTGGAGTGGAGAGAGAAGTTTTTTCATGCTCCCAATATTTTTGGAGCATAGCATGCCCGCGCTCTTTTTGATCCTCCATTATGGCGCGCGACTCATAGCCCAGCCCAATCCAGTTTTCTTCAAAAAACTTTTGGAGCTCCGGCCTCAAATCATCATCTTTTTTTTGAGGATTTTCGTTGAGCCACTCATGAAAATCGCGCAACGTATTGTGTATGCTCGAGCCAAAATTCACCGCCGCCGGCATAGGAGTAGGCACGTTCCACAAATAGCGAAACTGATATTTAAGTGGACATGTTTGAAACGCGTCCAGCTGGCTGTAGCTTAACTTTGGTAGTTGAAGGTGAAGTGATTGATGGGGTCGTATGGCTTCTTCTCCCAAGAGTGAAGCCTGCAAGTTCATTTTTTTTTTGAGCCCATTTCCTTGTGAGATCATCATCGCCTTGCCGCTTTCTAAGGCCTGTTCCACAAAAACTGACGGCTTCCATTTTTTCTTGCCATCATAAAAATCACTATAGGTCATCATCAAAATGCTTTTAGCTCGGGTAATGGCCACATAAAACAGCCTCCTTTCTTCTTCTAGATGATGATCACCGGGTGGTAGCGGCTCAGGAATAAGTGCCGGCGGAATCTCAAAAGGATCTTTCCAGTTGATGCCGGGAAACTTGGACTGCACCAACCCTGGCAAAAACACCGCATCAAATTCTAATCCCTTTGCAGAGTGAATCGTGAGGATTTTAATAGCGGCTGGATCAATATTCTCGCCACTTGCACGACCCTCACCGGCCTCCTCCGCAAACTGCACATACTGCAAAAAATCCGACACCTGCTTGTGAGGATGACTGGCTTCGTAATCCGCAATCATCTGCGAAAACTGCGCAATTTCTTCAATTCGCAAATGACTATCAGAATTATTTTGATCAGCCTCCAAGGCCTCTTTTCTCGCCGACTCAAGATATCCGCTATCCGTGAGGAACTTCCCGAGTACCTCAGAAACCTTACGCTCACGGGAAAATTCTATAATGGTAGAAATGAGTTTTTTAGAGACGTCAAAAGGTTTTACATTCAAAAGTTCGTAAAAGGAGCGGTTTTGATTTCTGGCTTTTTTGGCAATCTCTAAAAGAGACTCCATGGGAATCTTCCAAAATGGCAGTGTGAGACAGCGGAAAAGCGCAAGATCGTCCCACGGATTGGCGATAATTCGCAAAAAGGCCACGCAATCTTTAATGGCGGGTTTTTCAAAAATGCTCGATGCCGAAAAATGCTGAAAGGGGAGTCCTTTTTCTTTGAACGCCTCAATGAAAGGTTTGGCCAAGGAGTTGGTGCGAACCAAAATAGCCGGGTTTTGGCCTTGTTTTAAAGCTATTTTTGCCTTTGATACAATAAAAGCGACCTCATCCTGCAACTGTTCAAAATGAAAAACTTGCGGAATGAACTCCTGCATTTTTTTGGGAGTGGTTGCGCCCTCCGGGCGCATTAATTGCTTAGCCTCGCTGTGGCTCGGCCTGGAAATGAGTTTTTTATTTACCGACTGGCTGACCTCAAGACGATTGGGATTATTTTTTTGAATGGTAGCGTAGGCCAGATCCAGAATTTTTTGATGACTGCGGTAATTTTCACAGAGCACGACGGTTTTGGCTTCAGGAAAGAGCTTTTGGAAGGAGTGAATGTTGGTAAGAGAAGCGCCGCGCCACTTATAAATGGACTGATCGTCATCACCCACCACCGTAAGATTCCTGTTTTTTTGCGCCAAAAGCTGGACGATTTTATTTTGCGCAAAATTGGTATCTTGGAACTCATCCACCAAAATATACGTAAAGCGATTTTGATACTCCGCCAACACCGACGGGCGATTTTCAAAAAGCCGGATGGTATAAAAAAGCAGGCCGCTAAAGTCTAAAGAGCCGTTCTCTAAAAGCAGACGTTCATAAATATCATAGGCCTTGGCAAGCTCGGCGTGCTTGCTGGCTGATTCTTTTTCTTCCGGCGTAGGGGCCTGTTTTGCGGCATCCTTGGCATACTGTATGTAAGCTTTCGACTGGATGTCTTCATCTTGAAGGCGACTAAAGTATTCCTGCAAAGCGCGGAGAAATTTTTGCGGATTACCAAGCGTTCGGTAATGCTCCAGCTTTAAATCCAGTACGTGATGTTTAAGAAACATCCATAAATCGGCCTCTTTGAGCACTTTGTAATCCAACTGCAGGCCAATCTCATGACCGCGTTCGCGCAACACGGCCTCCGCAAAAGAGTGAAAGGTTTTAATGCAGATTTCGCTATGACCCAAAGGGAGGGCCTGGTCGATGCGCCGAGCCATCTCTTCCGTAGCTTTTTCCGTAAAGGTAAGTGCCAAGATCTGCTCGGGCGCCACGCCTAACTCCTGAATAAGGTAGAGGATCTTACCCGTAATAAGGTGTGTTTTACCAGTCCCAGCGCCAGAAATCACGAGTAAAGGCCCCTCCGTCTGCTGGATGGCCTCACGTTGCTGTTTTTGATAGTTCTCAAGAGAAAATGACATAGAGGATGTAATTATACCCTTCATGCTCCCTGCGGCTCAAAAACATTCCAAGAGTAGTTTCCGCTGGCCTTAAGGGCCTTCGCGAATTTCCCCGGTCTTTTTATGCCACGCTTCTTTTTGATACGGCTCATTGAGAATTAAATACTCTTGCCGATTAACCGTACAGCAACCAAAAAGATGATTGGAGTTAAAAGAAGCATCGCAAAATTCGCTGTCCTTAATGTGCTCGCAATAGTGTAGAAAATTGGAGTTATAACATTCTCCAACTTGTATGCACTCATAACAGTGATGAAGATCCACCGAAAAATAATTATCATACACATCTTCGCTTCTCTCATGGTAGACATTGTAGACATCAAAAAGGTAGGCGCCGTCAAAAGTTTCTTTGACATTGAAGCCATAAAAACAGTTTTTGGAATTTTGGATGTTATCGCCAAAACAGTTTTCTGTATTGAGCTGGCGCGAGGCTAAATGAGGGTAGGTGAGCCGTAATTTTTCTACTTCTTTTTCAATTTCATGTCGCGGGGAATTTTTCAGTTGTACGATTTTTTCTGCATAAGCTTCTTTCGAGTATGGCTTATTGAATATGTGATAATTAGCTCGCCTGAGCCCGACGCACCCAAAGCAGTTATGACAATTAAGAAGATCATAACTGTAAAAACAATCCGAACAGTCACGTAAAAAAATGGAGTAATCGCAATTATAGCAATGATACAACTCCAGTCCTTCATAGCAAAGTTCGCTATCCCATGTATCTTCACAATCTGAACAAAAACGAGAGCGTGTGATCATGCCACTGTAAAAGCAGTTTTCGCCTGCATCAACATCAAAACAGACATAGCAATTTTTGGAATTGTATGTGGCACTGCTGTAAGCGCAGTTGGTATTTTTATAGCCCGAAACAGCGATCTTTGGAGCCTTTAGGCGTAGCTCGCGAAATCCTTTAATAAAGTCTTGAGTGTTCATTACCCGATATTCTGCCAGAAACACTCTTGGCAGTACACAATGTATTTAGAATCAGGCGCGTAGGTGGAGATGATGTCTTTGCTACACTTGTCGCACTTCCGTTTGTAGAGCTTGCGTTCGTTACGCAATGAAAGGCGGCGTTTTTGGCGACACTCCGGGCAATTTACCGGCCATGGTAAATCCTTTTTTTTGTAAAACTCCTGTTCCTGCGGAATAATGAGAAACTGCTTTTGGCAGGTTTCACAGGTGCGGATCTCTTCTTTAAAAGCGGCGTCTGCCATAGGATGTAAATTAAGTACTAACAGGTTAAACAGGCCAATTGTAGCTTATCTTAGAACTTCCGCAAGCGGTTTTCCATACGTTCCGGCTTCCTTAAGCTCCTTCTTGATTTTAGCCAAGGCCACCAAATATTCTTCCCGTGTGAACTGCCGATTAAGGATGCAATACTCTTTGTTTATGAGATAAACACAGCCAAAGCAGTTTTTGCAGTTATAGCATTGGCGCAAGTATTCGCTGTCTTCGCATGAGGCGCAGTGTTCCAAAAAAAGACAGTTGGTAGAAGCACTTACGTCATGACACTCAAAACAGGAGTTAATATTGACGGCAAAATTGCAATCAATGGAGTTACTCGACGATGTTTCCCGGTCCAATACTTCGGTAAGGTAAGCGCTATCGCTGGTATTTTGAACGCCAAAACAGAGATAACAGTTATTGCCGAAATAAATATAATCGCCGAGTGACTTGCCGCCGGCTTTTACCAAGTGGCTCGAGAGCCGCGGATGTTTTTGGAACTCCTCACTTAAAATCTCCCAAATCTTTTTTGGCGGATTTTGGCGTAAGGCGCCAACCTTTCTGCGGTATTCTTCTTCCGTGTACGGTTTATTAAAAATGCAAAACTGCTTATGCCGAAGGCCAAAACAACCAAAACAGTCCTTGCAGTTCATACAGTCTAAACAAAATTCGCAGTTGCTACAGTTGTGGCAGTCCTGCAAAAAGGAGCCGTTATAAAGTCCGGTGCAGTCCACACACTCATAGCAAAGCTCGCTACCGCTGAGGTAGGCGCAGTCCACACAGTCTTTGGCTTTGGAGAGATATTCGCTGTAATAACAGTCCTCCGCATCATACAAAAAATAGCTCAGGTAGATGTTTTTTGCCCGGTAGAGGTAGTCACCAAATGTCGCGTTTTCGGCCACGCGGCTGGCAGTCGCATTTTGCGGTTTGCTCAAG
This sequence comes from Patescibacteria group bacterium, assembly GCA_038062615.1. Classification (GTDB taxonomy): domain Bacteria; phylum Patescibacteriota; class Gracilibacteria; order UBA1369; family UM-FILTER-53-11; genus JBBTWV01. The sequence continues at coordinate 7,703 of JBBTWV010000077.1, forward strand.
CAAAATTTTTTGAATTCGCTGTAAAAATCCATTTTTTATACGCTCAGGCCTTGTTCAGTTGCCCATCGCAGGGACGCTCGGGCGTCTTCACTCGGCCTTCGCGCTCGCAAACAAGGAAGAATTAAATAATATGCACTATATGAGTGGTTCTGCGAACTTCTGTTCAATGGCGGCGGCTACGTTAGCCGCATCTTCATCACTCCCACCCTCATCCCATTTCTTGAGTTCCTGTTCCACTTTTTCCCGCGGGTTGGCGTACTTTTCCCGAGACTGCTTAACAATTTCATTCGTGTAATCGAACTCGGGAGTGGGAACGTTGATGGTTCGTCCAGAAAACGCATCGCGTAATTCTCCGTCTACAGACATTTTAATATAAAATTCCCGAACGCCAAGGTTAATAATGTCTCTCACCTTAAATATGGGCGTATATTCATTTTCCAAAATGGCGGCGTCCTCAGCACCAACACGGAAATTAACGATAGTACCTACGTTACCAAAAGCGGTTGTGCGGATAACGTGCGAAAGCTGGCCCATATACTGATGAGCCATGGTGAGGTTCAAATGATACTTGCGAGCTTCCGAAAGAATTTCTGCAAACGTATCCGTGGCAAAGTACTGGAACTCATCACAGTAGAGATAAAAATCACGACGTTGCGCTTCGGGAATGGTGGTTCTTGCCATAGCCGCCTGTTGAATCTTGGTAACCACCATAGAGCCGATGAGCGCGGCATTTTCTTCACCCAAGTTACCTTTGGAGATTCTCATGAGAAGAATCTTTCCCTCGTTCATAATCTGCTCAATATTGATTTTATTCTGGGTCTGGCCGACGATATTACGAATAAGAGAGGTCGAAACGAACTGTCCCACCTTGTTAAGGATCGGCATGATGGCTTCGTTATCAAACTTTTCACTCCATGCCGCAAACTCATTAACCCAAAAGTTTTTTATAACAGAGTCTTGAATTCTGGCCACGATTTTTTGGCGATAATTTTTATCGGAGAGCATTTTAAGAATAGAGAGCACGGTGGTGTTGGGTGAATCCAAAAGAGCCAGCGTGGTGTAGCGCAAAACGTGCTCCAGACGGTTGGTCCAGTTGTTACCAAAAAGTTTCTTAAAGATGTCTATGAAACCGATGGTAACGCGCACGCGGAGTTCCTGAGGAACCTGTTCCAGCGGGTTAAAAGCCACCGGGAAGTCGTAATCAGCCGGATTAAAACAAACCACATCATTAATGCGTTCCTTGGGTACAAACTTCATCACGGCATCCACAAGGTCGCCGTGCGGATCCAAAACGCCCACGCCATGACCGGCTTTAATATCGGCCTCAATGAGGAGTTCCAAAAGTTTAGACTTACCGGTACCGCTTTTCCCCACAACATAGAGATGACGACGGCGATCTTCACGCTTGAGTCCAAATTTAAAATTTTGATTGTGAAAATTGGTCACTCCAAAAAACGAAGCCTGTTGACTTGTAACGACTCCTTCACGGGGTAAGTCTCGCGGAGGCTCGGATTTTTTAGCGAGCACGTGCACAATATGCGGAACATCATCCGGGTGAGGGAAGTGGTAGATACTGGCCAACTCGTGAGAACTTAAATTAAAGCCGACCGGCATTTTTCGCTCCAAATAATTCTTGAAAAAATTTCCCATGCGCGCTATGCGGAGGGGCTTAAATCCATTGAGATCAATGGTATTGAACTGCAAAAAAGCTTTAATGAGTACATTGAGTTTTTGTTGAGCTTTTTCTTTGCTGGTGGAGACGTATGCCAACCGCACGGCGGTCCTATAGGTATGATGCTCGGCCTTGTGCTTGTAAGCCTCTTTTTCCATCTCACGCATAGCCTTGGACGACTTGAGCTTGAAGTAGTTCTTAATGCGGAAGTAGAGCCGAATGTTGTTGAACTTCATCTTCCATGAACGCAAAAAATTCAGCTTCCAGTCATCAGCAATGGGTTGTACAAAGGTCTGAATCCAAATCTGTTCGTCTTCCTCTGCTTTCGTCATAACCGAAAAAATACCAGCCAAGGAATCACTCTCAAATTCTTTAAAAGTCTTTATGGGAATAATGTCCGAGCGCAATAATTGCAATTCGGTGCCCGCAAAACCGCGATCAAGAGCGTCTGGTTTCACATAATCCGTTACTTCTTCAATTTCACAAAATGGGTACTGAGCATAAATTTGCCCTTCAATAAGCTCCTTAAGATTGCGCTCAATGCATGTGAAAAAATAAATGTGCTGATTATACGACGTCATCTCAAAGGTAAACGTATGGTGGTGAAGAATTTCATGAATATTCACCAAAAGCTGCTCAAACGCCAAAACACGCTTTTCTATTTCCTGAGGAATTCTTATGAGGAGCAGAACTTTATTTTTCGGCAGCATAAAAAGAGGTATACATGTTTAATATAACACAAAAAACAGGTTTAGAGAAGGCCGTGTGCTCGGGTAATGTAAAGCAGATGGAACAGTCCTAACACCTTTGATGGGTGTTAGGAT
>JBBTWV010000078.1:0-11081 GCA_038062615.1 Patescibacteria group bacterium
GTGCCGGCGAGGCGTTCCCCGATAACGAAAAAAGCTATGGGTAAAATAAAAAGATTGCTCATTTGCAGTAGGAGCGCGATCCGGCTTGGTTCTTCAAATTCAACGGCACGGTAATAAAGAACAAAAGGAAGCATCCAGAGGATTCCCGCAACCATCATCCCAATTATATTTCCGGTGCTTGGTAAATTTTGCGGCCATGTAAAAATGATAAGAATGATGATGAGCGGAAGCCGCGCCGCCGCCAAAAACCACATATTCGTAAAATTATCCAACACGTGGCGGCGGCGCACGGCCGTATCCACTACATTGCTAAACCCCCAAAGGAGAGGTGCCAGTGCCGCAAAGAAAAGCCAGGTGTTCATACTTTTTATATTCTGCCCGGTTTCAAAAAAAGCTACAATGGGAGGGATAGGGCTATTTTCCCTCAAACAGTGGAACGCAGCCCCCTTCCAGCCGCTACGCGGCTTTCAGGGGACGCTCGCCGCATGCGGCTCGCTCTGCTTCCTCTATAAACTGTTTTCAGGAAAATAGCCCTATCCTGGACGAAGAATTTTATGAAATTATTGCAAATTCTGCAGACTATCTGGCTTTTTTTTACGCCCTACGTGAACCCATTTGAAAGGCGCACTGAGAAATTTTTCCGCTGGGTGAGTTCACGGCGAACTCCGCAAGAAATACACGAAAAGTTGCTTGCATTGATGCAAGAAGACCTTCTTATTTTTAATATTTGGCTCGAAAAAAGATTTAAAAATTATCGGTCACTCAGCAAGCGCCGAAGAAGAGCCATGTATCGTAATGCTCAAAAAATTGCGGAAGCATTTGAAGTATTTATGAAAGCACATAATGTCCGGGTAGCGGCGCTGCAACAAGTACTCTCCCCTCTTGGCCTTCGCAATGCCGATCTGCATTTAGACGAGATTCAATGCTTGGCTGCTCTTGCGGCTTATTTTGACCCTCGCACACGCTTCCACTATCAAGAGCAGTGTGCTTTCGGAAGGCTTTTGGTGGACCCAGAAAGCGAGCGAATGACGGGTGACTGCAATCAAATTGTTACCCTCTATGCTTGGCTTTTTTCCCGCCATTTTCCTCTCCACGATCTGCAAATCAAGCTCATCCCAGGACATGTATGTCTTCATTATCACGGCGTTGATATTGAAGCCACCAATGGCACTTTTCAGCATTATGAAAAATACGATTCCATTTCGCCGATCACGGAACTGGTTTCTACAAACTTATTGGATTTGAATGACCCGAGTGAGCAAGCTGCCTCTATTGCCCCCGAGACTTTTGAAAAAGCCGCTCAGTTGGCCTATGCGATTTCCAGCAAACGCGAAGCCGTGGAGCATAATTTGCAGGTAGCCTATGAAAAACTCTGCCTTGCCGCGCTCAAACAGAAGAATTTTACCCGTGCCATGTTTTATGCCGAGAAATCTCGCAATCCGGCTCTTAAAAAAGCCTGCTATAGCGAAGAGTTTAATATGCTGGCCAAAAAGGTGGCTCATGTAGGCACTATTCGCGAAGCTCAATCATTTCAGCCGGTCTACAGGCGCATGCTGAATCTTGCCAAGAATTTAGGGGATCAAAAAAACGAGCATGCCATCTTAGGTATTCTCAATAAGATGTAGGGGACAGAGTAGCTTCCTATGTGCTTCTTTTTATGTTAGAATGGCAAGAAGTAAATATATGAAACCAAAACAAAACTCCCTTCGGCGTGCCCTTTTTTATTCAGTGCTAGCCATTATTATTTCCATTTTTACCTTTTACCTGACTTGGACAAAGTATCAGGCGTACGAATTTGCGCTCAATAGTTTGGCTCAGACAAAGGTTGGTTTGAGAATTCGCGCCGGTACCACCACCGAAAGTCTTGTGAAAGCCCAAAAATCATCTTTTCAGGAATACCTCAAAAAGATCTTTGGGAAGAGTTTTTAGTTGTTTTGCCCGGTGATGGTATGCTTCATGAAGTTATAAAACTGACGCAGCTGTTTTTGATTTACGCGGAGCTCATCCTCCAAGAGATCAAGGACTTCCGGTAGGTTTTCTTCTGCTCGCGAGACCCAAGAAAAAATACTGTCAGTGGTTACCCGTTCGTCTCTTGCTGTTTTGCGAAGCGGATTCCCCGTGGAAACTGAAAGAAGACACCTGAGTACCACTTTTGTAGGTGTTTTGAGGTTATAAAGGAAGCTTCCTACGTTTTCAGACCAACTCCTGCGGCATCCTTTGCAAAAAAATATGCTATTCATTTTGCTCTTATAGATAATGTTGCCCGCCCCTGTGCGCCGATAGTACGGGCATTTATTGTTCCTGCAGGAAGTGCGGATTTTATACATGATTTATGAGTTATATCAATGTATTGACGTTAACTCTGTTTAATTCGTACGCTCGGAACTACACAATGAATTTTAGCTGTGATACAATTACCTGATTTACAAATAACAATATAATAAAATGAAAAATAGAATTGTACAGATAATTGCATTGCTGGCCCTCTGGGCATCTATCGCAGCGCTTGGTACAGCGCTTTATATGGATTACGTGTACAATTCTTCGAACTTAAAAGCTACAATAACTTACTAATATCATAATTCATCAAACTATGACAACACAAATCAAAAAACAAATTGGTACTCTCGCAAAAGTCATTACTTTGGTCTCTCTTTTTTCATTATTGGCGATGCCAACGGCGGAAGGAGCCGCCATAGTTTCTAAATCAAAGGTGAGGGTAAAACCTCAGGGGCTGAGCATTGGAGCCCCGGCGAGCGTGGACATGGGGGAAATTCCCGTGGATACCATGGAACAAACGGTTCAGGGAGTTATTAATAATATTGTGGTGACGGACCTTCGAGGTAATAAGGCACCGTTAGGCTGGTCGGCCACGCTTACGGCAACGGATTTTATAGAAGACACGGATTATCAGCTGAAAATCCCAATGGGGAGAATGTCGCTTGATATTCCTTCTGCTGCTCAGCTGCCAGCGGGACAGTCTTACTTCCGCGTACTGGCCGGTGATGGTGCAGGGGTTACATTTTTCAACACTGGAAGAGCCTTTAGTGATGCTAATCGAGATGGAATTTCTGATCCCGTGAGTTTAATGAATGCTTTGGCCGGACGTGGAGTGGGAAAGTTCGACATTTCGCTTTTGCTTAAAGTAAATATCCCCCCTTTTAACCCGGCGGGAAGCTACACCTCAACTCTTACGGAAACCGTATCCTAGCACCATAAAATATATGAGTTTCTCCCAGTGTGCGCGATTCGCCATTCTTACGCTCGCCGCCTTTCTCTTTTTAGCTCCCAGCGCAAAGGCGATTGAATCCGGCGGCCTCATTTTTTTCCCAACTTTTGATTCCAGCGAAAATGAGTACTCTTCCGGATGGTTTTTATATGAGGCGAAACCAGGAGAAACCGTCATTGATTTTGTAACACTAGGAAATACCGGAGACGATACTCTTTCTCTCACCGTATATCCTGTAGATGCTTTAACCACTGATGACGGAGCTTTTGCATTAGCCAATAAATCTTCCAAGCAAACAGACGTTGGGTCATGGGTGCGCTTGGCTAAAAGTTCCATTCAAACGCCAAATCATTCATCCAACGAGCGTAGGTTGCTTGCCTTAGGAGATGAAGAATCAGCGTCGGTATTGGAGCGCCAGGAACTTTTGAAGCAGACTTTTGATTGGACTTCCAATGGAGAAAGTCTGGAAGTCGTTATTCCGCCGCGTGGCCGTACGATTATCCCTTTACTCACTTCTGTTCCGCATGGAACCGAAATTGGCGATCACGCCGGCGGCATTGTGGCCCAAGATCAACAGCAGAGCAAAATGGGAGCTGTCTCCGTGGTGAAGCGAGTGGGCGTGCGCATGTACATCACCATTCCCGGGCAAAAACTTGAAAAGTTTGCGGTAGATGAGATGATTCAAGACGAAGATAGCCTTGCGCTTATAGCTCAGGCAAAAATAACCAATCTGGGAAATGTTCGTTTGGAGCCGGAATTCTTTCTCAAGAGAAAGAATATTATTACGGGTGAAGAAGAAACTTTTGAGAGTGCTGTTTCTGGAGCTACCGTTTTCCCCGGGAAGACGATTATGCTTAGCGACAAGTGGCCAAAATCAGGATTTGGAATTTACCAGTATGAGGTTGGCGTAAAGGCTCGATCTTTCCGATTTATGTCCGTGCCAAATCCATTGCGCAGTTCTGCCAACAAAAACGACCAGACGCCTGGGGCATCACATCTTCTGTATCATGGCTATTATGTTTCGGTAAATTTTGCGATTATTGCAGGACTGGTTCTGTTGACCATGGTTTTTTGGATCGCGGTACTTTTTATGCCAAGAATGAAGCCGGCAAAATTACACCGGAGACGCCATTAATAGACGGTCTCTAAATAACATCGTTCGCAGTAGACCGTTTCCGGCCTGTCGGGAGCATAACTCGTTAAAATCTCTTGGTGGCAGTTTGAGCATGCACGTTGCCAGAGTTTTGGCGGATTACGCCTCAGCATGCGCGGAATGTGCCGGCAAGAAGGGCAAAGTGATGGGATGGGAATACTCAGTTGGCGGTAAAATTTGAGTTCTTGAGGAATAATTTTAAAGCTTTTGCCGCAGGTGCAATGGAGAACTTCACTAGACTTTGATTCCTGGGTGGAAGTTTGTACATCTTCATCACGCCACCTATATCCGCGCGCTAAGGTTTCTTCTTTACTCAGCGGGTAAATGTCCATAGCGATGCTTTCGTTATAAGAAAAACCTCCAATGTTAATCGGGAAGAACTCTCCATACTCCCCTTCTTTTTTCATATGAGCAATCAAACGGCGTTTTAAATCTCGATACTCGCTTTCTGAATACTGCTTGTTGAGGATGCAAAACTTTTTGCGCTTCAAGCCAATGCATCCAAAGCAGTCGTTACTGCTAAAGCACTCGTAGCAGTACTCGCAGTCGCGTACATTACTATTACACATTACGCAAAATTTGAGGTTATAGCAGTTATCCCCGCATCCTGAACATTGGTACATGAGTTCGGACTGACTTCCCCATGAGTTGTAGTCCATGGAACTTTTTACGCCCAGTGTGAGTTTGGCGCAGTAACGGCAGTCTTCCAAATCTCGGCTTCCAAAACAGTAAAATGCGTTTTTAGAGTTGAACAAATGATCGCCAATGCTGTTCTGATTTTGTTCAGCAAAAACGGCTTTGTGGGGCTGAGGAATAAAGAACTCGCGGCATTGTTTGGCTAAGGATTCTGCTCCGTTGCGAGTATCCAGCTGGAAGGCTTGTTTGATTTTTTCATACTCCTCACGCGAATACTGCTTATTAAAAACCATGTACTGCTTGTGCCGTTGGTTTATGCAGCCAATGCAATCAGCGCACGCGGTGCAGTTTTGCAAAAAATAACTATCTTTGCATTGTTCGCAATCAAGCGAATATCTCAGCGCATAACAATTGGTGCAGCCCACGCACTCATAACAAAGTTCGCACTCATAACACACAGAGCAGTCCACCATGTTGGTGCATTTTTTTATAAGATTAGAGTAATAACAATCTTCACAGTAATCGCTTTCTGCCGTCATGTAGCAGTTTTTGAGGTACGCGACGCAGTTATTGAACTCACTGTTTTGAAGTGTGCCTTCGGTACAAAAAAGCGCCATGTGCGGGACTTTTTTCTTGAGCTCTAAAAACTGCTCAAAAAACGGACGATTAAAATCAACTACTTGCCCGTATGTGGTGGCATCCCAGCCGTCACCCCACCATGCAGATGGACTGTATACCGGAAAAGGCTGGTCTTGGTGGTACTGCGAAAGCGTTTTTTGGCCAGTAAGGCTGCAGGTCCTATAATAAAGGTGTTTGGCATTGCGCTCTAAAAAGCGCCTTACTAAGCGGCAATCAGGGCACTGGTTGGGTTCTGGTACTTCAAATTTTGCATAGAACTCAAGATCTTCGTCATAAATCGTAAATTCCTTATGGCATTGTTTGCAAACTTTTGAATGCATAAAATCCTTCTCAATAAACAGCTTCAAGATAGCACTTCTCGCAATAAACGATTTCCGGCCGCTCTGGCGCGTAACTTGTTTTCATCTCAGTGCCGCATTTCATGCAAGGCCTGTTCCACAAACGGCGCGGATTTCTTTGCGCTCTCCGTGCTTGATGCCTGCAAAAGAAGCACTTTCGCGGGAGGGCAACTTTTAAAAAGTGCTTCATGAGGGTGAACTCCTGCTTGTTGATAGCGTAGTTGCGGGCGCAATCTTCGCAGGCCAAAATTCGATCACAAATATCTTCCTCAGTCTCATCAATGGAGTCTGGCAAAACGCTAGCCGCCACGGTATTTTTAGCTTCTTCGTCACGCCACTTATAGCCTTGGGTTACCGCATCTTTTTTGGTAAGAGGATAAAAATCCTGCGCGAGCGTTTCATTATAAGCAAAAGAAGAGAGCTGAATCGGGAAAAACTCTCCATACTCACCACTGGACTTCATCTGCTCAATAATTTTTGGCAGCAAACTTTCATACTCTTCCTTGGTGTACTGCTTATTCAAAACGCAGTATTTTTTGCGTTTTAAACCAATGCATCCAAAACAGTCTTCGCAAGAAACGCAGTAGTTGCAGTATTGAAGATTGCGATTGGGGCTCAAGCAATGAAGGCAGAACTTGAGGTTATAAACACTGTAGCCGCTAAATGCCGTTTCATAGAGCAGTTCGGCCTTATCTCCGCATTCTTGTATGTCCATGCAGTCTTTGGCGTCCATAAAAGACTGGTCAAAATATTTACAGTCCCACAAGTCGCGAGAATCAAAACACTGCACGGCATTTTTGCAGTTTACGAGATAATCGCCTGTTACATTTTCATTATGCGTACCGTGCATGAATTTTTGAGGAAATTTTAAGGCAAATTCTGCCCAGGCTTTTTTATCGGCCTCAATGCCAGAGCGAAAACCGAGCCGTGCCATCCACTCTTCATAAAGTTCTTTGCCCACGGGCTGATTTTGGATGTAGTACTCTTTATGTCTCAAATTACTAGACATGAAGCAGTTCTTACAGCCAATGCAGTTTTTTAAATAAGCACTATCAATGCACTGTTCGCAGTCCTGCAAAAAATACGAGCGGTAGCAGTTTTCGCAGTCAATACACTCATAGCAAAGCTCGCACTGTTTTACCCGATAGCAGTCGCTGCAGCTTTTAGAACTATTGGTGCTGTAGCTGTAGTAGCAGTCCCAGTTTTCGTCGGAATCAAAAATCAAATAGCAGTTTTTATTTTTGCCGGCATAGTTGGTGTACTGGGAATTTTCATCGAAGTGAAAGGCGGTTTGCAGTGCAGGACGTGGAACCGCTTTAGAAAGCTCTCCGTACTGCTCAAAAAACGAGCGATTAAAATCAAAATCACGCCCAAAGTAGACGCCATCCCATGCGTCGCTATGCCAATAGGCTTGGTCAAAAACTTTGTAAGCCCCGTTGGGTGCGTAATTGCTAATGATGGGTTTGCCGGTGGCATCGCACTGACGCTTGTAGAGAAAAAGATGATTGCCTTGGGCAAGTCGTCTCTGTTTGCGGCAAGCTACACATAATGTTGGTGGTGGAACTTTTACTTTTTCATAAAAGCGAAAGTCATCGTCTTCAACTACGAAGGAGGCTTGGCAATTTTGGCAGGTGCGTGGTTCTGGCATAAACATGGCTATCTTCCCTGGTTGAAAGCCATTTTGCAACTATGATGCCTCAGCATCATGTCATCTGCATAGATGACTCTAGCGAGGGCAACCTTTAATAGACCGCTTCCAAATAACATTTTTCGCAATAAATTTTTTCTGGCCGCTGAGGGCTATAGGTGGTCTGGATATCGGCGGCGCACTGATGGCACTTTCTTGCAAATAGCTGGCGTGGATTACGGAGCGCCAGACGATCTTTATGGCGTTGATCAGGGCATTTTCGCGGAATTGGCAGGTGCATTGATTTATAAAATTCCAGTTCTTGAGGAATGATTTTGTAGAGTTTCCCGCTTGCTTCGCATGTAAGAATTTGGTCGCAAATGGAATTATCAACTTTTTTAATCTCCCAGGGAATTTCAACTTGAGGACCCAGATATAAATCTTTTTTGGATTCTTCATCGAACCATTGCCAGCCGCTGGCTGCAGCTTCTTTTTGAGTTAAAGGAAAATATTCTTGCGCCACGGTTTCGTTATAAGCAAAAGGAGAAATTGAGGTGGGGAAAAACTCACCCCATTCTTGATGTATACGCTCGGCTTCGCTCAAACTGGGTCGCACGCGCTTCGTGCGACACTCGCCTGAGCTCGCAAAGCCAGATTTTCGCTCAGCCTGCGCGGCGCCGTCTCGCCTTCTATAACTCGACGTGCCGCCTGAGCGGCCACCGTGCGGCGCCCCTGTTTTTTGCATATGCTGAATGATTCGCGGCACTAAATCTTCATATTCCTCCTTAGAATATTGTTTGTTGAGTACGCAATATTCCGAATTCCTCAGCCCAATGCACCCAAAAAGATTTTTTGAATGATGGCAGGCGTCACAGTAAAGAGCATCTGAAACGCGGTTACAGAATTTAGAAAAGAGCGTTTTATAGTTTTGGTAAGCGCCTAAATATTCATAACAAAGCTCATTTTCTTCAGTGTAGTTGTTGTCATAACAATTTTTGAGATCCACTACTTGTGCACAGTATTTTGAGTCCTGACAGCGATCGCTGTAGTAGGAGTCATAGGTGTTTTTTGACTGATACACATAATTTCCGCTCACATTTTCCACCTGATTACTTTGCATGTACCGGTGCGGGATCTGAAGTTTTAAATGGTCGAGCTGAGTTTGTAGGTGTTTGTGTATTTCTGGCTTGCAGAGGTCTAATTCGCGCTTGCGTTTTTCATATTCTTCACGAGAAAACGGCTGATTAAAAATGTAATACTGTTTGTTTCGCAACCCGGCGCACCCAATACAGTCGTTGCATCCTTGGAGGTCGTAGCAGTACATGAGACTGCGTGAACTGTGACAGTCTTGGCAGTAGAAGCATTCATATAATTTGCGACAGTCTGTACATTCGTAGCATCTTTCGCACTCGCGAACGACGAGGGTATCAATGCAATTGGTAGAATAGTACGGTGAACCGTAATAGCAATCTTGTGAGTAAACGGAGCCAAAGATGAGGTAGCTGTCTTTGGTGTGTCCAATGTAGTTACAATAATCGCTGTTCTCACTGTTCCAGAGCGAGACCGCTAGCTGCGGAACTTCCTGCTGAAGCTCGGCGTACTGCTCAAAAAATGAGCGACTAAAATCAAAATCTCTACCGTAATTTTTGCCGTCCCACTTGTCGCTCCACCACTCGTCATGCGCATAAATTTTAAATGGTTTCTCGGGGCTTAAATTGGAGATGATGGTTTTTCCGCTGAGATCAGACTTGCGGTGATATAGGTGGCGTTCATTACGCCAAGAAAGTCTTCGTTGCTGACGGCAAAGTGGGCAGTGAGTGGGAGGAGGAACAGAATATTTTTCCCCATTAAATTCCGGCGAGATATCTTTCAGAAAATTTTCGTCATCAGATAAAATTTTAAATGGATTGCGGCAGTGAGCGCATGTTTGATTCATAGGTTATATAGTACAACAGAATGAGCATGTAGTAAATCGTTCATAGTATACTAACCTGTTAATATGGGCTAAACTAATGTAGAAAAAAATCTACAACAGTGCTATACTACTTTTGTGATAGCCGAACTTAATAAACTTGGACTCACGAGTGAAGAGGCGCGAGTCTACTTAGCCTGCTTAGAAATAAATGGTGGTGCTGTTTCATCTATCGCCAAGAAAGCTGGGATACATCGGGTGAGTTGTTATCACACGCTGGAAAATTTGCATCAAAAAAGATTCCTCACACACTTCACTAAAAACGGCGTGAAGCACTTTGCCCCTGAGCCGCCGGAGCAGCTTGTAAAAATCGCCGAAGAAAAAGTAAATATTAGCAAAGGTTTGGTTCCTGAACTTCGCTCGCTCGTAAGTAGTTTAGCCTTTAAACCAAAGATTCGACTCTATGAAGGCCAGGCCGGGGTCGAGCGTGTTTTTAATGAGTCATTAAAGGCTCAAAAAGAAATTTTGGGCTATACTAATTTAAAACTCATTATCCAGTTTTTTCCTGAGTTTTTTAAGTCCCATATGGCTGAAAAGCTTAAGAGAGACATTAAGACTCGTTATCTTTCGCCGCGGACGATTGAAAGTGTTCAGACGATCAACCGTTTTCTCCCCAAGAACTATAACCAAAATCTTTTAGAAGTTTTGTTGGTAAATAGGGTCCAATTTCCTTTTGAAAACGAGATCCTTATTTTTGGGAATTCTGTGGGTATTATTTCTCTCAAGCCTGGCGAACAATTAGGGCTCATTGTTGATAGTCCAACTTTTTCACGCACGATGACCGCTATTTTTGATCTGGCTTGGTTGGGTGCCACAGCATTTGTGGCAAAGTGAACTTATAATCCATTCCAGATGAGCTCAAAAAAGGCGCGCTGGGTTTTAGCTAAGGCCGGATTTCGAATCTCTGTAGCGCATACCTGGTTTTCACCATACGAAATCATGTAAATCGTATTGGAACAGATAATGGTATCGGATGGAAAAATAACGTCTTTCGGTAAAATTTTGATTTGATGATTGGGAGATGAAAACTGTTTTTGATAACGGTGTGCTTCTGGGCTATCAACAAGCAACTCTTTGGCTCTCCCCTGTTTTTGTGCAAGGACCTCGGCCACTTTATCCACGTACTCTGGCATCATCTTTTTTACTAATTCAGGATGAAAAGCGGCATAAAATTCTTTTTCTTTGAGGACTTCTTCATACACCTTCATGCTTTCTTCTTTGCCTTCAAAAAAACGCACTTTAGGGGTAATGCTGAGTTTATTTTCCATAGCCAACAGCTGTGGCAGTTTTTCTTTAAGCACTCGGCGCGATTCTTCAATTTGCCTTTCTTTAAGGGCTAGAACGTCCGAAATTTCTTCTACCGGCACGCACCGTATGTAAGTTATCCCGTTCTGCTCATACTCCTCCCTGAGGTGAATTTTTTTGAGGCGTTCGAGAATTTCATACATAGAGGAACGTGGCACACCGGCGTACTTTGCCATGACGCT
>JBBTWV010000079.1:0-8888 GCA_038062615.1 Patescibacteria group bacterium
GGTGATATTTCTCTCTAAAACTTTAGGAACCACCTGGGGTGGTTTATTTTCAGCCTTTCCTGCTACCTTTGCTTCCACATTTATTATTTACTACCAGCTCCAAGGCAAAGAAAGTATCCCAGCCGTGGCACGCTCGGTATTTTTCCCCGGATCACTTGGCTTTATAGTTTATGCCCTGGCAGTGGCGATGAGTTTTCCCGCAATAGGGATCTGGATTGGAACCCTCCTGGCATATCTGGCAACTTTTGCCTTCTTTGGTATCTATTATCTCATTCAAAAGCGCATTTTACGTTTTTAACGAGATCTGTTAAAGTCTTTTTTGCGTGCGGGTATAGTATAACGGCTATTATACGACCTTGCCGTCTACGAACCGTGCAAATTGTGACCAGATTCAACCCCACCCTGAAATAATTTTTTGGTACCTTTTGATTGGAATTTAGCACGTCAACGGGACAGTGTCTATAGCCAAATAGACAAATGACAAGTTTCTCAAAAATTTACATTTGTCATTAAATACCGACACTTAATGCTTGCCTTATACAAGGCGTTTTATGTATGTTCATGCGCCTTTTAGTCTTGCCAACATGACACTGTCTCAGGCCATAGAAAGGTATTTTATCCACTGCAAAAGTTTTGCATATTCCGAGCAGACGATACGGTGTTACTACTTCATCCTCAAAAGGTTCGTTTTGAGTGCCGGGAATCTTGAAACTGAAAAAATAACGATTGCAGATGTTGAAAATTTTATGGCTGGGTTTGGTGACGTGAAAGTAAGGACGACTCGTCTTTATCTTACTTGTATAAGGTCCCTAAGCCATTTCTGCTTTGATTATGGAATCCAATTCTTGGACTCGAGAAAAATAAAACTCCCTCGCCAGAAAAAAAACGAGACGGTGAAAGACGAAATAACCGAAGATGAGTTTGGTAGATTGCGTGCCGTAATCGATCTCAGCTCAGATATTGGTGTCCGGAATCGGACCATAATTGAATTACTCCGTTATTCCGGCTGTCGCATTAGTGAACTCTGTGGGCTTGAAGTTCAAAACATCAATTTTGAACGGAGAGAATTTTGCGTGAAGGGAAAAGGCGGCGGGATGATGTACTACAATTTTACGCCGGAAGTTTCTTGCTGGCTCAAAAGGTGGTTGAGCATCCACGACACTTCTCAATGGGTTTTTTGTGCATTCAATAATGGGATACTGAAAGAAAGGCCTATTGGAACATTCATAGTTCGGCAATCCCTGAAAAAGCTTAGGCAAAAGGCCGGTATTGAAAAACGAATAACTCCCCATGCCATGCGCCATCTTTTTGCTACGGACTGGGATAGGAACGGTGGAAATATTTTTATACTTCAAAAACTCCTTAATCATTCCAAAATAACTACCACTCAAACTTATGTTGATTGCGGGCGTGAGTACGTGAGAAAAAAATATGATGAGTTTTTCATTAATCGCATTTCTTCTTGATATGGATGGCCATTGGCATTGACTCGTGTCTTAATTGGGAAAATGTTGCACACTATTCTTATAGTTTCTGGTCCTGAACTGGCGAATGCGCGGCAGGTTATTACGAACGGGCACATGAATTTACAGGAGGTGCTCGCTGATTTGAATTACGCGAAAGCAAGTATTGAACAAACCATTAAAAATGTACCGGGGCAGTCGCAGCCTCAAAAAATTGACATGGACGCTATTTTGGGCGCCATGAATAAAGAGAAAGGCACTTGATTGATCCTCAAGAAAATTCAAAACAACTGCTCGCGTGGTTCCGCGACCTCATGGGCGGCATTGTGACTCATCCGGATGCCGTTGAGATTACGGAGTCGCATGATGACATGGGTTTGCTTTTCGTTGTCAGGGTTCATAAAGAAGATCGCGGCCGAGTCATTGGGAGCACTGGAAAAAACGCTGACGCGCTTCGTCTGTTACTGAGATGCGCTGGCGGCAGCAGGGATTTGCGAGCCGCATTAAAGATCGATGTTCCAAGATAGCACCGGTCCATTCGTCTGAACTTCTCAAAAAGTTCTCTGGCCTCTCCGGTCGAATAGCACAACTCGTATGGGTGGTGCGACACTCTGGCCGCAAGGTCAGGGAAAACTATCCAGCCGGGCGCTATCGGGAGGTTCAGACGAGTGGATGACTAAAATTTCAAACTATGTGCGATAAATGCGCCGCGAAAATTTTGGATGCTGGCACGACAACTCACTACATTTCCGGAGCTACACAGCCCGAGAAGAAGAAAGAATCCAAGAAGATTTCATATTTGGGGAAGGCTGTTTTCAATTCCTACCACTGGGCTGCTCTCGTGGCTTTTAATGTAGCTATGGCCGTGGAACATTCCAGACTGCAATTCTTTATTGCCTTTGCCCTATTGATGGGGATTTTTGTTGCCGCTACAAAACTGGTTGTTGAGCATGAGAAGCAGACCGAGGACGACCTACTCATCGAATGCGAGAAGTGTCACATGCGAGTTGAGGCTGTTCATGATTTTTCCCTGGGTGGTGCATCAGGCACCATGTGCTGCAATTGCGCGGGAGATTTTTACGACTTTCTCGGGACGAATAACATCCAAGTATCCGCTGGCTGATCCACCTATGAGAAAAACCATCACGGAACACATTGAAAAAGAAATATATTATTGCGATTTGTGCATGAAAGAAATTTATGATGGTCCCCTAGATGCCATGAATGTTCAGGATTATCAATTTCATCGTGAATGTGCAGGCAAGGCTCTCATCGAAAAAATGGAATCTATGAAAGTCAAAAAAGAAATCATTTCAAAATCTTTATGATAACAGAAATACTTTGTTATTTCGGGTTTCATAAAACTGAATATGCGCATCACCGTTTAGATATTGCCAAGAAATTCTGTGTGCGGTGCAAAGAAGATTTAAGTCTCCATAAATACTGTGAATACGGAGAAATTATTTACGTCAATTCATTCCCTTTATGAAGCAAAAAAAAAAGCCCAAGCCAAGGTACTAGGGGCTGTTGCGCTCAAACACCGGAAGGTGCTTGAGAATCTAGGAAAAGCTAGGGAGGACGGCAAAAAGCCAACAATGGAGCAAGGAATGATTGATGCCGGTTATAGCCCAAGTTATGCCAGAGCCGGGCAGATCAAAGACACAAGAGCATGGAATGAGCTCCTAGAAGTAGAACTGCCAGACAATGAACTTACGAGGCATCACAATCAGCTTCTCAACCTCTCCAAAATCGAACACATGGTGTTCCCCGTGGCTGCTACGCAAGAGCAAATTACACAACTGATTGAAGAGTGTGGCTGTCACGCTAAAAGGTTTATGTTCTCGGAAACACAGACGCATGTATGGTTCTTTGCTCCCGATGGCATAGCAAAGAAGAACGCCCTAAACATGGCCTATAAACTGAAGAAACGCTATGACAACAGCATCACCATCAAAGGAAAACTTAGTGGACTTAGTGATGAAGAAATTAGACGAAGAAAATCCGAAATTATCGCAGGAGTTATCGGAGCTATTGCAGGAAGAGGAAAAAAGAAAGACGTTTAACCCGGCGCGCGACTACATACCGAATGGTAAAGCCGCGGAGTTCATCGCAATGGTTGGTGCGGACAAGCACCTTGTGAATATGTTCATCGCGGCAAATGGTGTCGGCAAGAGCGCATCCGGCGCGAATATTTTGACGAACATTGTGTTTGGGCCGCAAAGCGATTGGTTCCAGCATCCTCTCTTCCAAAAATGGCCGTATCTCAAGCGAGCTCGTATCATTTCCGACCCGACCACGATCAAGGAGAAGATCATCCCTGAAATTCAAAAATGGTTCCCGACAAACGAATCGGCAAAACTTCCTATCGCTAACTTCGAAATGGGTAAGGAAGGGAAAAACTACGTTTGCAAAATCACTACCAACACAGGATGGGTGATTGATTTGATGAGTACCGAGCAGGATGCCAAAGAGTTTGAATCAGCTGACATTGGTTTTGTGTGGATCGATGAGCCGATGCCAAAGGATAAATTCAATGCCACTCTCGCTCGCGGACGTATGGGCATAATTATCGTCTGGACTTTCACGCCCCTCACCTTCTCCGCTTGGATAAAAAACTGGATGGACGAGCACCCGGACGACATGGATCACGTTGAAGCCGAGGCAGAAGACAACTGCAAAATACATGGTGTTCGCGGGATTCTTGAACATACAAATATCAAACGCATGATGGATGCCATGCCAGAAGATGAACGCGAAGCCCGTGTGTTCGGTAAATTTGGCCACCTCATCGGACGTGTTCACAAACTTTTCCGTCGTAAAATTCACGTCATCCGGCCATTTCCGCTTGATCCAAAGTCATATACGACTTACATGGCACTCGATCCTCACCCGCGCACGCCAGATCACGTTCTCTACATCAGCGTGAATAGCAAGGGAACGAAATATATTACTGGCGAGATTGTTCATCAGGGCTCGGTTAAAGAACTTTTTGAGCGCATGAAGGCTTTCGAAACGACCATGAATTACAGAATCGAAGGAAGAATTATAGACCCGTCGGCCTACAATGACGATCAGCACAGAAAAGATCCCAGCGTTGGCTCTCAATTTTTCGATCTCGGCATGCACTTCGTAAAAGGTAGCAAAGACCTCATGGCTGGCATCAAAAGAACCGACGATGCGCTCAATTACGAAATGAAAGATGGATTGATGATTCGGCCACCAGAACTTTTGTATTTTTCTACATGCCCTGTTACAATTAAGCAGACAGAAGAATATGTTTGGCAGGAGTGGAAAGGAACAGCCAAGGACGAGAAAAAGGCTAATCCACGCCCAAAAGACATAAACGATCATCAGGTAGAGAACAAGCACAGAATCTTACTTTCCGAGCCGGTATTTGTCCCATACAGCATGAGATATGATTCCGGTTATGTTGGCAAAACCCTCGCGGAGGAAGAAGAATCTCTTGATCCCTACGCAAAGTAATTATGCTCAAAGGGCTACCACAATCAGCACGCGGTACGAACTGGCATAAACAACTTGAGCACAAGAGGAAGAAGCGTGCTTTTCATGTTGCTGAAATGAGAAATTGGAAGGCATTTTTCTACAGCGAAGCCGGTGCAGAAATGATGTACAGAACCGCGAGAAACCGCGAAAAGAAGATCTTCGTAACTCGCTGGGGCAGATTTAAACAATACCTAAAAGAACTCTTTAACAAGCCACAAAATGTCAATGCTTAAAAAAATCAGGGTATCAGAATCTAACGACGATCAACCAATTTCCGGTCCTCCTCTTCCTCAGTTTTTTGCCGATGATTCTCAAATACCAGAGATCAAAGATTGGGAAGTCGGCGGAAGATACAAACTTGTCATCGAGGTAGAGCAGCGAAGCAAATCAAAAGTCCACACATCGGTTGGCGACAAGGACACCATCGATGGAAGGTTTGATATTGTCGCGTATAAGCACTTGCCCGAGAAAGATA
This sequence comes from Patescibacteria group bacterium, assembly GCA_038062615.1. Taxonomy (GTDB): domain Bacteria; phylum Patescibacteriota; class Gracilibacteria; order UBA1369; family UM-FILTER-53-11; genus JBBTWV01. Next base: position 5,443 of record JBBTWV010000079.1, read on the forward strand.
TCAAGGACATGACCGACGAGGAATTCGGGGAATATGAGGGAAAGGCTTTATCTAAAGGCAAATTATGAAAATCACCGTCCTTCGCGTCATGCCCTATTCTGGTTCTGTAATTTACGTTTTGCAGTTCCAGTATGTGTTTATGTACCTTTTCCACTTGGATAATCAAATCCACATGGACCGTGCTCTTTTGAAGCCACGGCTTGATAAGAGATTGCTTTGGAATCTTGGACTCATTGAAACACCTTATTCACAGGATGAAAAAGAAGAAGCTGAAAAGGCCATCTTGTCCGGTGCCGTGCAGCGCATCGATTTATTGAAATCAAATCCCGTGATCAATCCGGTTCTTTCAGAGAACAAGGAAAAGATCGAAAATATCATGAAGGGGCTCGTCGCAAAGCCTCTACCAATCGAAGCGTGAAATGCCTAGCGAAGCACCGTTTAAGAAACTAAAACTTATTTACGAAGATATTGATCGCTTGGTTGTGGAAGGCGATGAATTGATTGAGGAGACGATTGATGCGAAAACGCAGAAGGCGATTATTGCACAGGTCAATGAAGAGTACGATCTAAGTTTCAAAGACACTGAGGCCAAGCGCGCAACGTGGTTATCGCGGCTTCAGTTGTTTAACAATCAGCGCCGTGATACATCGGCCGTGGGTGATCCGCTCATGTTCACTATTTTCATGACGGTTATCGCGGCTTTATACGACGATAAGCTCATGGTGAGCTTTCAAGGGCGCGAGGAGGGAGATCAAGACGTTGAGGAGAATCTCAACGCTCTTGCCGAATACGATTACGACCTCATGGGCATGGATGAGATCAACTACGATTGGATTTGGGATACGGCATTTTTTGGACGCGGATTGCTTTTAATGAACGACTTTGATCGCTCAAAAGGCTACATGGCGCCTGTGCCTGAAGTGATTGATCCAACAACGTGGATTCGTGATTCGCGCGCGAGCAGCGTGAATGGTAAGGGAGCCATGCGTTTTGGTGGATATGAAACGGGCGCGACCTACCATGAGCTTAAAAAGTTGACGGGGTATTTCAATCTTGCATCACTCAAAAAAGGTGATGAGATCAATTCAATACTCAAAAAGACTCGCGAGGAACGCAGCTCGGCACAGGGGCGGCAGGATTCTACTCGTACTGAAGAGTCTCTTGGAAAATACAATAACTATGAGTTTAATATTCTCAATTGGTTTACCACAATCAAAGGCGAACGTTATTCGGTTGGGCTTGGCAACTCAAGATCAACCCTCGTGAGGTTGGTGCCGCTTAAGTTTGGCAAGCTATGGCCGATTATTGATCGAACCCTGTATCCAATGGCCCACGACTGGGATGGAGTTTCAATCCCCGACGTGACGGAAGATAAACAGCGTGCACGCGCAGTTTTCTTGAATTTGGGTATGGCCGCTGCAAAAGCAGATGTGTTGGTCAGATTCCTTTTTGACCGTACTCGTATCAAGAATAAGAACGATCTTAATTTGAAACAAAACAAGTACATTCCGGTTGATGGGCCCGTTAATGACGCGATCGCGCCCGTGCAAAAATCTGGTTCATATCAATACGCGAATGCGATAATGGACGCGCTAGATCAAGCTGCACAGCGAGCGACCGCAACTCCTGAAATTCAAATGGGAGTACCGGCCGATCAACAAAGAACGCTTGGTGAACTCAATCTAGTATCTTCCAAAACCGATACACGCTACTCCATGAGCGCGAAGATATTCGGATGGAGTGAAAAGGCTCTTTGGAGGCAGTGGTACCGGGGTTATAAAACATATTTCAAAGACGGTATCGATGAGAAAATCATCCGAATTCAAGGCGTGCTTGGTCCCGAATGGCGTCCTCTCGCGAAGGAAAACATTATCTCTAATGTTGATCCTGACGTGAAGGTTGAGTCACGCGTTGTTTCTGAAGCAAAGCGTATGCGTGAGCTACAGTCGTTCGACTCCTGGGCAGCGATGGCTATGCAGGAGCCGACGAGTAATCGACGATACATCATCAAAAAGGGTGCAAAGCTTCGTGGGCTTAAGAAAGAGGAAATTGACATGGCGCTCCCTCCAACTATTGATGAGCTCCAAGCCGAAGATGAAAACAAATTGTTAAATGCAGGAAAGCTTCCGCCCGTTAAGGTCGAGGACGATCATCTCGTTCACATATACGTCCACTCAAAGGCCGATCAAAATGCCCAAACCATGGCTCATATTTGGGGCCACAAGAGAGCTATGATCACAAAACGAGACACGCCAGAGCTCTATCCCCCACCAGCAGCACCAGGTATAGAAATGCCAGGTGCACCTAAAATACCTCAAACGCCAAGCGCAATGGCCACTCAGTAACCTATGAATGCAGATCCAGAAATTTTGAAAGATGGCCAAAGCGGTAAGTTTTGGGAGATCATCGTTGAAGCTCTTAATGAAGCGCTTGATGGCATAGAGCAAGAATTGGCCGGGGATAGGTTAAGGCAATTGCCAGCCGGCCAGTACAAAGTAGAAAACGAGATTTTGAAAACGAAACGAGACAACATTAAAATGTTGATACGTCTTCCCGAAACGCTTATACTGCATATTGAAAGTCCTGTTGAGCCGGAAATTGGTTTTGATCCGTATCGCGTTCCGTTGGACTTTGAAAACAAGTAACCCGTTCCCGTTCCGGAGCTACACGCAAGTGCGTGCGAGCTTAATTTGCGTATCTATTTTATCCGTCCGGCTCAAGTGTTTCTCGCCACTCATGAGAGCCGTGTAACCCCCAACAAAATATGGCAGATCAAAAAGCCGTCGAACCAGAATTAGACGATGAAGGTAAGCCAATCCCTCCGCCTCCGGCGAAGGAAGAGGAACCTAATACGTCCGAAGAAGGTACTGACGAGGGTGAGGGCCCAGCACCTAAAGAAGAGGAGGGCAAAGAGGATGAACAAATTCCCGTTCGTCGAAGCGCTGCACAGCACATCATCGCTCGTAAAAATCGCACCATCGAAAAACTACGCTCGAAGGTTGAAGAGGACGAAGAACCAGAAGCCTCTTCTGAGGAAGATGAGGATTTATCGCCCGTAACAAAAGGTGCTGTCGCACGTGAGGTTGAACGTCACGTTAAACCACTGCTCAAGACTATTGCATCTCGGGTTGATGAGGATGAGCTCTCGTCTCTATTCACGCAAGACCCAGAAGCAAAGAGATATGAAAAGCGCATACGCGCTTACATGGAGCATCCTGTTTATCAGGGTGTCCCGGCCGAGGTCATCTTCAATCATTTGTCTGCTAAGGACAAAAAAGGTGAAGGTGCACGGCGAAAGAAAATAGCTGATGCCGAAGCCAATCAAGCGAGAGGCGGAGGCACGGCGCGTCGGCCAGCAGCTAAATCAAGCGGCCTCCCAACGGCGGAGGAAATAGCCGGCATGGATGATGAAGCCTTTGAGGCTCTAGATTCCAAGGTTCGGCAAG
>JBBTWV010000080.1:0-6033 GCA_038062615.1 Patescibacteria group bacterium
GACTCGGCCCACGACTGCTTGGAATACCCATCAGCCAAATCTCCATTCATGCTCGGCCAGGTGAAAAAAGTGATGGCAGCACTTGGTTCTGATACTACGGCTCTTTCCATGATGGCTTGCGCATAGGGTTTACCGGCGAAATGGCCCGAGTAGCAGATGGTGTTATAAGGGTCGCGTGAGACAAGACCTTCAAGGACTTGTTGGGTGAGCGGTTCTTGGCCAGAAAAGAGTGGAAGATTTTGAAGCGTTTCGCGTGGATCTTCGTTCGCCATTTTCCGCACAAAGTCTGGTGGAGCGTCGCTTCCTTTCGGAATATCAGAAAAGGATTTTGGATCGAGACGAGCAAGCTCTTTTTGGCCATGTTCATATGCCGTAATCGCAGCGGCCGCTGTTGTATCTTCGTAAGAAATGGGTACTCCTTCTTTGGGGCTTTTTGGGGTGGTGTATCGCCATTTCCGTGGTCACGACCAAATTCTACGTTTGCGTAGACAAAGCGAGCTGGTCCAAAGAGGTATTTTTGTAGGCGCATTTTTGTTGATGTTAGTTTGAATAATTATAACAATTAAAGCTGATTATGTCAAATTATGTGCTGTTGTTGCCATTATCAAATTTAGGTCGGTATTGGAGCGCTTCGGCTAGGTGATGCGGTTGAATTTCCGGCGAATTTTCTAGGTCGGCAATGGTTCGCGCGGTTTTGAGGATGCGATAATAGGCCCGGCCAGAGCAGTGAAAGGTCGCGAAGGCTTCTTTTAATAACTTCATGCTCTCACCGCCGAGTGAGATGTGCTGTTTTATAGCGCTGGATGAAATTTTGCCATTCGTGCAGATGCCGGTTTTTTCTTTTGAAGAATATCGCGCCGATTGAATTTTTCTTGCGGCCAAAACTTTTTGCTGAATATCTGCAGAAGTTTCGCTTGAGGTCTCACTGGTGATTTTTTCCAGCGGGAGTCGTGGTACGTAGCACATCAAATCAATGCGATCCAAAAGCGGTCCGGAAAGTTTTTTACGGTACTGCTGCAAATTTGAAGGCGTGCAGATGCAGGCTTTTACGGCATCTCCCAAGTAGCCGCACGCGCAAGGATTGGTGGCTGCCAAGAGCGTGAACTCTGCCGGGAAGGTCCAGCTGCCGGCTACGCGCGTGACCGTTACAGAGCCGTCTTCCAGGGGCTGACGCAAGCAGTCTAAGGCCGCCCGTGGGAATTCCAAAAGCTCATCCAAAAAAAGTACTCCGCGATGCGCCAGTGAAATTTCACCCGGACGTGGAATGCTTCCGCCGCCAATGAGGGAGATAGCCGAAGCGGTGTGATGAATGGATCTGAATGGTGGACGAGTAATGCGCGACTCGCCGGTAGTGAGTCTTCCCGCGATGGAATAAATTTTGGTGACTTCAATGGACTCATCAAAAGAGAGCGGTGGCAGAATGCTTGGTAAAGCTCTGGCCAATAATGTTTTGCCGGACCCGGGCGGACCATAAAACAGAACGTTGTGCTCGCCCGCAGCCGCAATCATAAGGGCGCGTTTGGCATTTTCTTGTCCGCGAATATCTTCAAATCGCCAAAAATATTCCGTAACCGGCGCAGCTTTTTCTTCATGATGTTCAAAGGGTTCAATTTTCTGCTCGCCGCGTAAATGGGATATGAGTTGCAGTAAGTCACGCGTAGGGATGACATGTATTCCCTCTACGGCAGCTGCCTCTGCGGCATTTTCTTCCGGCACAATGATCTGCAAAAATCCCAGCTGTTGAGCAAAAGACGTAATGGGCAAAACGCCGGATGTTCGGCGAAGTTGCCCGCTTAAAGCCAGCTCGCCCAGCATCAGCGTCTGGTCCAGACAGTTTTTAGGTATCTGCTCCGACTGCATCAGCAAGCCAAGGGCAATGGGTAGGTCATACATGGGGCCATGCTTGCGCAAATCGGCAGGCGCTAAGTTTACGGTTTTTTTGCGGCGCGGATACTCCGCGCCGCTGTTTTTTATAGCCGAGCGGATGCGCTCTTTGGATTCTTGTACGGAGGCGTCCCCTAGCCCCACAATAGTCATAGAGGAGGTCCCATTAAGAATGTCGGCCTCTACTTCTACCAGCCGGCAGTCGAACCCAAACACTGCCGCCGAAAAAATTTTGCTTGGCATGCCATGATCTCTACCAAGGTTTTATGAACTTCCTCTAAACTTTTGATGAATTAAATATGAAAAAAAGATGAACTGCCTAAACATTTTTGGTTTTATTTTTTGACAAAATGGCAAAAACACCTGTATGCTGAGTTGCGTATGGATAGAACACGCGAAGTTGAATCTACAGATCCAAAAAGTGGAGGGTCTGTTAGTCTGGGTCTGGGGGCAACTGGCGGCTCTTCAAAACCAGAGACTTGTTTTCAACTTGACCTAAGTCGTGTTAGAGTTCCCTGGGACAATGATCCGACTCTCAATGAGTGTTTAATGCATGTGAGCAATCTCTTAGAGGCTTTGGGTGTCCGTGACTCTCGACTTAATCCTGAACTTAATGCTCCTACAAATCCCGAGGACGTATTCGTTCCAGTTCGCGGCAGAATGTTTATAGTTTTAACGGGTATGCCTTTCCAGCAAGAAGTAATCGCTGTTCTGCATGAGGCTGGTATTTCTGTAAGTAAAATCCCGAAACCTAAGGATGTTCATTTTCCTAGAAGGGAGCCTAAGCCCGCAACACCTGGACGTTCTGCTGAATACTTAGCCTTAGCTGCAACTGATCTAGGGCGAGCAAAAGTAGAAGCTGAATTAGGACTTGTCCATGGTGTTTTACGAGCACCCGCAATCCCTCCGAGCCCCAGACTCATGAGAGTAGTTTTAGAGAAAAAAAGACCTTATTGAGGCTCTAGCCTGACCTCAAACAACTTCCCGCTTTTTTCAAAGTAGTATTTTTTGCCGTTCAAGTCCGCCGTGAGGTGTTCTACTTTTTCATTTTGCTTGAGTGGAACTTCGGCCAGCGTTTTGAGCTCGCCGGTAGCGCTTGAAAACTCAACAAGAAAAACAGAACTTTCCACCACCGCTTTTGGTGCCGAGGTTGTTTCTTCCACGGCTTTTTCTAAAACTTCTGAAATGGAAGGTCCTAATTGAGTGCTCTTTGAGTCTTGTTTCTCGCTCGAAAGGAAAACGAAATTCCCAGGCGCGGTTTCAAGTACATTACTTCCAGACGTCGCTCCAAGCGTTTTTTGCTCCAGGGTGTTGGCATTGAGCGCAAAAACTTTCTTGCCCTTCTCTTCCGGTTCCTCAAAAATCAAATCATCCAGCGTCCATTTTATGAGCTGCGCACTTCTTGAAACTGCCAACCGTTGTCGTGACTTCTTTTCTAAATCAACAAGATAGTAAGAAAAATCTCCGTCCGTTTTCTCGCTTATTACTGCCTTTTTTCCACTCGGTGAGCCAAAAATTTGTGGGTTCACAAACGGCCGATCAAAAACTACAATCGTCTCAATTTTTCCGCCATTCCATTTTTTAAGCGCCTGCTTCAGCTCCACTTTCACCAAAAAGAGAACATCTTCGCCCGCCCATGCTGGGTAAAAATCCGGACTCAGATTGGTCGCGCTCAATATTTTTTTGGCGACATCGTAAATATATATTTCTCTGCCTAGGGTCACCAGAATTTGATTGCCCGAAGCTGAAAACTGCGCCGCCTTGATGTCCTTGGGAAAGTTTTCAAATCGGGCAAGTCCTAAAAAAGGAGGCCGCAGTGGAGTCTCACTTATGGGCAAAATAATTTCGCCGGCCTCCATAACTTTTGGAATATACTGAAGATTGGCCTTCACGGCGGTCTCTTTAAAACGTCGCACCTCCACCTGCTGGTCATCATCATAATAACCATCTTTTTTGAGGGTAATGGTGTAGGCATGCGGCTTCACTTTAAGCACACATGGTGAAGCGGTACATTCTTTATTTTCCGCACCGGCTTCAACTCCAAATGGCGCTGGACCTTCTACTATAAGCGTTCCGCGGTTCAGCCAAAACGTCCAAACAATGACCCCTACCGCCAGAGCAAGGCATATAAAAAAGAACGTGAGCGCCTGTGCGCGAGACGGTTTATGAACTTCTTGAAAATTCGTTGCCATGCCGACCCATTATAACCCTTTATAACTCGACGTCCTCAAAATGGTTTATTTTTTTGAGGGATTTTGAACTTGAGTCCAGCTCTACTTCTATAATATCCAGGCGATAATCCGGGTCGTGGATTTGAATTTTTTCTGCAAGATAACGATTAATAGCTCGCAGGAGTCGATCTTTTTTGAGGCCAGTCACGCTCTCGCTACCTTCTCCAAAACTTTCGCTTGTTCGCGTTTTTACCTCCACAAAAACAAAAATTTGATCTTGTCGCGCCACCACATCAATTTCTCCGCCGCGCACGGTAAAATTCTTCCCCAAAATTTCATATCCTTTGCTTTGCAAAAAATGGACGGCAAGTTCTTCGCCTCGGTATCCCAGTGCTTTTGCGGATTTATGGGCTTCCATTAGGCCGAGCCTCAGCGATGATGCTAAGGCATCAAACCGAGCAAGCTGCGAGGAGGCTAAGAAATTAATGCGCCAAAGGGGCGCAACCTTACCGCGATTCTACCACATGGTAATATGGGCGCGTGAAATTCCCTCATTTAGAAAAAACGTCGCTTTGGAGCGGCTTCTCAAGGCTTGGTAAAAGCATTTCAACTCCGAAAGGCATTTTTTACTGGAGCGCTCGAGCAAAAACCGAGGCGGAAATTGACGGCACCATTGGCATTGCCCAGGATGACGACGGTACCATTTCTCATTTAAAAGTAGCGGAGCCTTGGGCTGGTGAAAAAATCATGCAACGGGTTCCTAAAGGGAAAATTTTCGGTTATGCGCCTATTGAAGGGGTCGAGTCGCTTCGCAAAAAATGGCTGGCGCGTATTCTTAAGCAGCATCCGGAGCTGGAAAAGGCGATCACGCTTCCGGTGGTCACCAATGGCATCACGCATTCTATCGCTATTGCCTCGCGGCTTTTTTTGGAGCCGGGTGAGACGCTCATCACGGCCGATAAGTCCTGGGAAAATTACGAGCATATTTTTACCGGTTCTCAGGGGGTCTTGATTCATCCTTTTGCGCTTTTTACCCAGGCCGGCGAGTTTCATATTCCAGCTCTTTTGGAGGCCTGTCGTCAGGTGGCGGTCAAGCAAAAAAAGGTCGTGCTCCTTCTCAATTTTCCTCATAATCAGACGGGTTTTATGCCTACCAGCCAGCAATTTGAGGAGCTGGCACAAAAATTTCATAATCTTTGCCGTGAATTTTCTGGCGTTCCTTTCGTGCTTCTTTTAGATGATGCTTATGAGGGTTATGTTTATGATGATACGGGCCAAAAGTTTTCTCCGCTGTCGCAACTTTTTGCGCCACTGCCGAATCTTTCCATTGCCAAGATGGACGGCATCTCTAAGGTCATGTTGGCGTATGGGTATCGGGTGGGATTTCTTACCTTTGTTGCCAATTCGCTGGATGGTACGCCTTTCACGGATGATTTTCTTCAGGGTCTATGGGCGGAGGCTGGCACCAAAATTGGAGGATGTATCCGCGCAGAAATTTCTCAAACAGGGCATCATGGGCAGGTATTGGCGGATGCGCTTATGGATGATATTGCCACCGTGGAGGTGGAGCGCGGCGAGGTGATTGCGCGCTTAGGCGCTCGTTGGAAAATGATGATGAAGACGCTTGATGAGTGCTACGCTAAGTATGGCAAACAGAAAGTTTGGGTGGACCCTTGCAATGGAGGCTTTTTTGCATATCTCAATTTGGCGGCGGATTTGGACGCGAAGCAGGTTGCGGAGAGGTTACTGAAGGAGAAAAAAGTGGGTGTGGTTCCCTCTGGCCAGGGAATCCGGGTGGCCTTTGCGGGTGTGTCAGAAGCCAAGGTCCCGCGGATGATTACGGCGATTTTTGAGGTGGTGCATGGGTGATCAATAGGGAGTGGGAAAATTTATTTTTTTGATCATAGCCAGCAATGTCGCTCGGCCTAACATGTACGGCCTCGCGACGGTCGCGGGATTGCCTCGACGGCAGTCTCGG
>JBBTWV010000081.1:0-15477 GCA_038062615.1 Patescibacteria group bacterium
GTACTTCCAAGCGCTTCTATCCAAATGGGTGAGTTTGGAAAAGGAATTTCGCCGCTACAAGCAGTGGCATCATCGGTCGAAATGCCCAGCTCGGGACTCTCTCCACAACCTGCGATTTCGCAAGGTGTTCCCTATGCGAAGTTGATGCGCTCAGCGCGGGATCAGAAAGGGAAAAACACCAAGTTGGAACAAGATTTTCAGAAATTCATGGATCAGGAAGAGAATCGCGTTGATAATTTGGATATTTCGTGGGGGAGAAAAAGAGCCTATCGAAAATTATAGTTTTTTCTTTAACAAGTTCATTGTTGGCTGAGGGTGGATCATTCTTGTGCCATTCCTAAAACCATTAAAATGAAATTTTAAGCGGGCCAGTACGCATTTCGCCTTTTTCATAAATCCATTCTTGGTGAGCATCACTAAAAAGTCCAAAAGCGTTCACTTTTTTAAAGCTTTGAGCATCTACGCCACCCAGTTGAACGAGATTTCCTTTATTATTTCTAAACAACACTTTTTTGTTATCCTTCACAACAAGATATGGATAGCTAACATCAACAATTTTAACGGTCCTGGAGTTAAGACCCGGCGTAACAAGGTTATTTTTTTCAAAAGAAAAAACTGTTTTATTGTCCTTTGCAATAAAAGTCTGCTCATCATCTTGCAAAATCTTGAATTTTTCAGGATTAATATTTGGTAACAAAGAGAAGTTTCGACCTCTCAAAATATGGATGCCATTTTTATCTTTTGCCAATGTGAGTGATTTTGAAGTCAGAACTTTGAACGTTGCAATATCAACATTACTGATCTCAAAAAAATCTTGTTCGGTAGATAAATAAAGCCGGTTATCCACGCGAATAGTTATTGTTTTGTCTTTTGGGTAATAATTTAGATTTGCTGAAACGCGCGGTATTTTTTGTAGGCCGGATGAACCTATGAAATAAATATAATTTTTATCTCGATAGAAGTCGCCTTGTACAGAATTAAGTTGATTATCGGTGATGAACTCGAATGTTTGCAAATCAACGCCTTCAATTTTTACAAAGGCGAAAGGTGAAAGCGTATAAAAAATTCTTGTCTATGAGGAATGAAGGAGGCTTTTCGGTGGATGTTTGAAATTCAGTACAATCATTCCCGACGAGTCGAGCTGTTTTTGCGTCTATGGCTGGGGGAAAAATGGCATAAGCATGTTGGGCCGAAAATTCTGCATGAACATGGCTATAATTCAAAAACAACAGCACGCCGGCGAGATAAATGTTAAACGCCGTTAGAATAATCTTGTTGCCCATGCCATTGAATTGTAGATAGGGTTAACCATCTTTGCGAGCAGATAAGGTGAAAAGGAATATAAAAAGATGTTGTACCCAAAAATTACCACCACCAGAGGAGCGGACCAATGATAAATGCCATTTCGCTTACTTCACCCCCTTAAATATCGCCATATTTCCCGTTGGCGCACGGTAGGTAATATTTACGATGCCTTTGTTCCTCTCCGGTGAGTTGTAGTAACACGTTTTATCTCCCAAAAGCGCGGAGAGCTGATCCGCGGTATTGGCCCAGCATGTGTTGACGCCGTCCGTATCAATATCTCCCGGCCGCGTCGTGGCGTATCGCAAAAAGTTGATGTCGTACAGACGGGTTTTATAGGCATCAGCAGGATCGGTGACCTTGGTGCCGTCACCTAATTGCGGTGGATTGAGTAAGGAACCTCCATACGTATTATCGCTCAACAAAGAACCAACAAGCGTGAGTTGTCTAAAAGCCGTTGCTCTTGAACCCGCAGGCGAGGGAAGTCCATTGGCATCCAAAAGTGCTTCTTTAGCGGTACCGCCGCATTCTGTTTCGCTTAAGCCGTAGCCAAAAATGCTGCCGTCGGTGACGAAGTTAGCTTCAATATCTTTCACGCGATGACATATATAAATGTTGCCACCTTTGCGTGCGCTTTTGGTCATGCCCAAATCTTCCAGCGCAATAATTCCAAGGCGTCCGGTGCGGCCGGCAGCCGACATAATATCTTGATCAATATAAACATCGCAGCCTTCGGTCACCACCGTTACATCCTTACTAAAATTCATCGCGCCGCTGGCATCATCAAAAATAATTTTGCATGGTTGGTCTGAAGGGCTGCTCACATTTGTCCTATTAAAGTAGAGAAGTCCGTCTTTTAAATCCGTATTTTTATTGATGGTTAAAGTTCCGCCGGTCACGCCGGCAATGGCCCTGAGACGCGGAGTGCCAATCGTATTTTTAATGACGCGATAAAATTTTTCGCGTTTGGACTGCGTGTTTTTAGAATCATTGCCAAGCGATTGCGCCACGGCTCCCGCTTTTAAATCTTTTTGAATATCAATGCGGACGTTGCCAAGAACTTGAGCAGCTTGATTGATGACCGAGCCATCTACGAGCATGCGAGAAAAATACCGCACGGTTGTGTTGAAAGGAGCTGGCGCGGTGTATCCCACACGTGTGCGGATACCAACGGCTTTATCCGTAGTGGCGCCTGGTGCCACATCAAATTCGGCATCAGCACTCTCAATATCTGAGAAGATGAGCTTTACCAAAGTTGACTGTGGGCTGTCTAAAAACTGCTTGAGCGTGGCGCTGGTGGTATCAACAAGCGTTGTCCCGTTTGGAACGGTTGGGCATACCGTTCCCGCTCGATCAATATTTACTTTGTCGGCTTCTGTGCCAAGGTTGTGAGCCTCAAGCAGTGCACCCGTCGTTGTATTTTTGACATCACCAACCGTGCCTTCATCAAAAACAAATTCATACGGCGAATTGCAGTCATGCAGTTGCGTGATAATATTGATGGAAGTATCGGCGGGAAGACCGGCACCACCGTGTTTCTCTGCGGTTAAAAAGAGCGGTTCAGAACTGTTGCGAATGGCAGAAATTTGCTCTTGTTCGCGGGTTTCGGTGTCTAACGGAGTTGAGGAAATGCGCGTAACGCTCACAGCCTGTGAGAAAGTAAAATCCCGATTGGCCGTAAGTTCATAAACCGATCCATCTAAATTTACTTGGAGTGTGTTAAGGCGAATTTTATCTTTTTCGTTGGTTGGTGCAATGGCTTTAAGGTCACCCACTAAGCCAGATTTGGCGGCTTGCCATGCAAAACTTGCACCGGTTGGTTTGTTGGCGCCGTTGTAAACGCAAGCAGCGGTAGTGCCGGTAACAGCATCCAGCGGTGTGCAAGCCGTCACTTGGTCGGCTCGTAAAGTGTCTGCCCATACAAGAGAGGTAACGCTTACAGCATGAGTTCCTGGGTCGGCCAATACGACACCATTTTCTACTAATTCTACAATAATTTTGTGAGAGTCGGCGCCGTTGGCGTAAACATTTGCACCATCAGCGGGTTCAAATCGAACGCGAGGCAAAAGTGCGCCAGCCATGCCATCCACATGCGCTCCGCAAAAATTCATCCAGCCCACGCTATCACTCCAGCCATAACCATAAAGGTCTCCGGGTTGAAGTGGCGTGCCACCCGTGCGGGTGCAGCCGTATCCACCGGCCACCGTTCCGCCGTCTGGCTTGGTAACGTAGACGCCATATTGAATATTTTGAGTGTCGGGATCGGCCAAATCTCCACAATCTCCGCCGCTTAAATTTTTCCCTTTATCACAACCCATGCTGATCCAGCCGGTGTTGTCGCCCCAGGCAAATCCGCGCACGCGGCCATCGGTATTGGTTCCTGGATTTATGACCACGCCGTAATCAATGGCTGGTCCGCATTTGAGGTCAAGATTGTCATCATCTTTGCAATAAAAACTTACATATCCTAAGTTGTCGTTCCAAACCCAGCCTCGCAAAAATTGTCCGGTAACGTTCACCGCGCCCGCTTGGAGGTCCAATTTGTAAGTGTTTGATTTTTTCTCGCCGCAAGTTTGGTAGTCGTGCGTCGCCGGTTGGTCAAAATTAAAAGTTCCGGAATCGGCTATTCCGCTGGATCTTCCCGCCGCGGCAGGGGAGGCGACGCTATCCGTTTCGGTGCGTCCGTCTCCTACTAAAGTGACATCGTTACAAGCATTTGCCGAGTTGTGATGCGCAAAAACTTTGGGTTCAGCAATAGGCTGGAGGCTCAAAAAACCGCTTAAAATCAACACCGCAAAGGAACTTAAGCCAAGCGAACAGATTTTCTTGAAGAGTTTCATTTTGGTGGTTTCGTTTTTCAGGGTTTTTGAGAATATTTTTACTTCTCTTTATTTTACCAAAAAATCTCCCTTAATGGAAGCGTTTGTTATATAATCCCCGCCGTGAAGAAAACTTCCTCCGCTGTGGTCATTGGTCTGCTTGCCTTGGTGCTTACGGGAATTTTGGCTTGGTGGAATCCGTTTCAGGCTGTGCAGTGGAAGCTTTCTGATCTGTTCTTCCGGTCTCGTGATACAGCGCCGGGCATCGTTATTGTGGGTATTGATGATAAGAGTTTGGACCCGCGAGCGGGTTTGGGTCGTTTTAAGGACTGGCCGCGGAGTTATTTCTCCCAACTTTTGCGTGCTCTTAATAAGGCCAAACCGGCAGTTGTTGCTTTCGATTTTGACTTTCGGGAAAAATCCAACGGCATAAGCGGGCTACGTCTTAAGCAGGTTTTGGATGAGTTTGTAAAAGCGGGAGGAACGGCCGCGGCGCCATATTTTGATTGGTACGGACTTTTGCGGAGGTTTGAAGGAGGTTCAGCGCTTACCGGCAGTAGCACCGGAGTGGTGCATCCCGATGATGTGGATTTTCAAAAAGCGCTGGATGAGAGTGGGCAAGTGGTGTTGACTTCGTCGCTTGTTTTTGCGGAAAATGTTGATGAGGGAAGTAATCGGTTTCCGGAGACAAGCGGGGTAACGGAGCCAATTTTTCATGGGCAGAATACGCAGAGCGGCTATGCTAACTTGCTCCGTGATCGGGACTCCGTGTTGCGACGATTCATGCCAAAGGTTGGCGGATATGTCAGTTTTCCATTGGCCATTGTTGGCTCAAATGAAAAGCTCGGGAAGTTTTTGACCGGTGACCAAGCCCTCATTCGTTATGTTGCGGAGCCGGGTTCTTACAAAGTCGTGCCTTTTGTAGATGTCTTGGCGGGGAATTTTAATCCTTCTGTTTTTGAAAATAAGATTGTTTTAGTGGGAGCCACGGCGCCTATTTTGCAGGATCTTCACAGCACGCCGACTTCTTCTAATCCCATGGCTGGAGTGGAAGTGGTGGCCAACATGGTACAGCAGTTAGTGGAAGGGAGAACCCTCCAGGATCAAGGAAAATTTTCTCTTTTTATCGTCCTCCTGATTTTTACCTTTGGCGCGGCTTTTGCATTTTTGCTCTTGCCGCTTAAAACGGTCGTCATTCTTTTGGCGTCATTCATGATTGGCTACCCGGCTTTGGCTTATGCGATGTATTCTAGTGGAACGGTTTTGAATGTAGTGTACCCGGAAGTGGCTTTAATATTGAGTGCGCTGACGTCGCTGTGGTATCGCAATGCGACGGAATTCCGCGAGAAGCGCATGATTCAAAAAGCGTTTTCGCATTATGTAAGCCCGATAGTGGTTCGCGAGCTCGTCAAAAATCCTGCTGAGTTAAAACTTGGCGGCAAGCGCAAAAATATTAGTGTAATGTTTTCGGATATTGTTTGGTTTACCAGTTTGGCAGAAGCGCTTTCGCCAGAGGACACCGTGGCGCTGCTCAACGACTATCTCACTTCTATGACGGAAGTAATTTTTGGATACCATGGCACGCTGGATAAGTATCAAGGTGATGCGATTATGGCGCTCTTTGGTGCGCCGCTGGATGATGAGCACCATCCGGTGAATGCCTGCCAGACGGCTTTGGGAATGCGGCGCGCGCTGGCTACGTTGCACTCCAAATGGAACGCAATTCCGGATCTTCCTTATAAGGAGAAGCTGATTGCGTTGGATTTCCGCGTGGGAATTGCTACGGGACCGGCGGTGGTGGGAAATGTGGGATCCGATAAGCGTTTTGATTACACGGCTATTGGCGACATTGTGAATTTGGGCTCGCGGCTAGAAAGTGTGAATAAAAAGTATGGAACGCATGTGATTGTGGATAAGGGGACTTTTGTGGCGGTGACGGAAAATCATAATCCTTTTATTTTTAGAAAGCTGGATACAGTGCGCGTAAAGGGAAAAGTGCAGGAGACGGAAATTTTTGAACTGTATGGACTTTCGGAGGGCGCCACGAGTGAGGCGAAATGCATGCTGGATGATTTTGAGAACGGACGGTTGTTATATTCTCAGCGCAATTTTTTGGAGGCCAAACAGTATTTTGAGTCGTCGCTGCAAAAAGTTCCGGGTGATGCGCCATCTCAAATCTATTTGAATCGCTGCAACTTTTTTATTCGCAAACCGCCGAACAGGGACTGGAGTGCTGTGGTTAATATGGAGGAGAAGTAGGGAAAGACGGTTGGCTTTGCATATTTTCCTCAAACAGCTGGAGCGCAGCCCCCTTCCAGCCCCGCTTCGCGTGGCTTCCAGGGGACGCTCGCCGGCCGCATTTGCTTGATGCGGCACTTTGCCTTAGCTTCGCATGCGGCTCGCTCTGCTTCCTTAAAAAGCTGTTTTCAGAAAATATAACAAAGCCAACCAACAGTTTTTCTCCTAGGTCTGCCCGGGCAGACCGGTGCGCCTGAGTGCGCAGGCCTTACTTATAGGATATTGGCGTATAATCCGTGTTAAACGAAATTGAAAAAATATTTTTTATTGCATAATGAAATAAATAATGATACATTCCACCTCCTTAATTATTTAACTCCTATAGAATATGCTTTCTGAAGAACCAAGATCACCATCACCTGAAATCCCTAATCCTATAATTCAATGCCAAATTCACACAAGTGGGATTAAGGTTTGGACTGATTGCGATGCCATGAGGGCAGCGGCTTCAGTAGGTGCTACATATAGATTGAGCAATCGCCCTGATGGAGGACAAAAACTGATATTAACTCCAGTCCATGGAAGGTATGACGAAAGCAAATTAGCTACACTTCTTAGCAATATTCAAAGTGATGATTCGATGGTTGAAATAAGTTTCTAATAAAAAATATTTTCTCAACTCTGCGCTCCTCGGCCTTCGGCCTGCGGTGCTCGGGGCTTCGCCCTCGTTTAACACAGCCTATGCGGTTCGGCTTCGCGATGCTCGCCTCACCCAAGTTTGCCAGAGGTAGGCGCTTGCGCGCACATTATACCTCTGGCAAACTTCGCATAGGCTTGGACGTTATGCGAAACCAATCTGCTTATTTGAATTATGTATAAAAAAGAAACTTCATTTTGTGATCATTCAGAATGTATCAAAAGTTTAGTTGACACCTGTACTTCTATAATTGGAAAGCACAAATATTCCGACGAAGATATAAGGACAATAACATTTGCCAATATAAGAGGAATAGCTTATTCCTCGCTTGGAATAACGAACTTGTTACATAGTTGGGTTATTGGAAATGAACAAATAAAACAAGTGATACCTCAATTACTAGGAATGTCAGAAGTTACAACCAGAACCGTTAAGCTTATGGGTGACGATATTGCGAAAACAGCAAAACTTAGCTTAATCCTCTTGTGTCAATTCCAAATAGAAAACTTAATTTGCTTAATGGCGAATGCAATTGGTGCAACTTCAAAGAAAAAAGGTTTTTATGATAAGGTCTCTAGCTTAATAAAAAGTCTCGAGCTAGATAGTAAAAAAATAGAGGAGCTCAATGTGCCTGCATTAATAAGAAACAGCCTTCATTCAAATGGAATACACCATAGCTATGATGGCAAAGACTTTTCAATAACATTGCAAGGTGTCGACTACGAATTCTTAAATGGGAAAAAAGTTTCTTGTGCATCAATGACGCATATTGCACACTCATTAGAGAATTCCTTAGAAATTCTTGATGAAATTCTAGACCACGAGAAGCTTAAAAACCATACTGAAGAAATTCACGATGAATATCGGCTTCAAACAAAGTAAATGCAGATAGGCATGATATAACAGCGCGTCAGCGGTTCGCTGAGGCTCACCCAAGTTTGACTCATTTTTCGTATTTTGATAAACTTGAGTTGCCTTTTTTGGTTTTACCTATGAGAAAAATAGCCCTTAAAAATATTGTTTGGAAAGAAGGGAAATACTATGTTTCCCAGTGTTTGAATGTAGAGGTTTCTAGTTTTGGAAAAACAAAAAAGAAGGCTCTCGAAAATCTTGATGAAGCATTGGAACTCTATTTTGAAGACATAAAAACACCACAGGTTACGAAGATAGAACGCCTGGAGATAGTATCTTTGCAACTTAATCATGCTTAAGTTGTATTCCTCAAAGTTCATTGCAAAGATACTCGAACGCGAGGGTTTTGTTTTTGTCTCGCAAAAAGGCAGTCATATGAAATTTCGTAAAGTAGGCTCTCCTACTCTTACCGTGATAGTTCCCGCAGGTAGAGAAATTCCTTATGGCACTTTCAAATCTATACTTCGGCAATCAAACTTGCCCGAAGATGATTTTAAGAAAAAATAAATAAAACTTCGCCTCGGTAGGCCCTGATGTGCGTAGGTGGTATGTCCTTACTTACCCGGTTTCGTAAGGTCTTTAACGGCTTGTTCAATAACTTCGCCGGTGATGTAGGTGCCTTGCTGACGCATCTCTGCTAATTTTTTGATGAGTGCGGGCATCTTGTCCCAGTCAAAGCCGTAGGTTTTGCAGAAGCCCTGAATGACGGGGGCAATGGGATCGCCGTAAGAATCATCACAGAGGGTGCTTTTTGCCAGTCCCATCATCTTGCCATTCATGGCGCCTGCAATATTTTCTTCTACTGGCGCGTCGGGAGAAGGATAGAAGTACAAATGAGTCAGCTCGTGGACAAAAGCTCCTTGTCCGGTGAGGGTGTCTTCAAGAGGATTATTGAGGCAAATAAGTGCCTTCTCACCTCTTTTTGTGGCGAAAGCCATCGTGCCCGAATATTTGACTTTGCTCTCACAAGCTTTGTCCCGAAAATAAAGGTGCACCTCCACTGGTTTGAGTGATTCTGGAATCGGGACGCCCGTGTATGCTTCATATTTTTTAAAATCTTTATTGAGGCGTGTGAATGCTTTTTCTAGATTTCGACTTAAAAATTTGCATGGCGCATCGCATTTGAGCGTAATGTTCTCAGATGATTTTGAGTAGGGGATTTTACGATAATTTGGTGGTTTTATTGCCAAGGCAGTGGTGGCGGCAAAGATGCCGAGAATGAGAATCAAAAGGAAGATAAATTTTTTCATAGAAGATTAGGTGAATTATAAGTTAGTAGAGCCCCTCCCAACGTCCACTATAGCAGAGTCGGGAGGGGACTGGGTCACGAATGGCCTACGAGGCCGAGCCTCAGCGAGGCTAAGCCATTAGTGCGCCCGGATGGCGCAACCTTATTTTTTTATTCAGTTTTGAGGAACTGCTTTTACGGACAGCCGCCGGCACGCGCACTGCGACGGTAGCCCGACATCGCTTCATACGGCACCGGCGTTGCCGTGCGACCGCGCACGCACCCGCTGTTGATGTAGTCGGCGATGAGCAAGGGAGGAACTGCCGGAAGTCCTTGGTCATCTACATCGCGACTGATCTGGTACCACGCGTTTTGCGACGGGCACGAGCTGCTGGAACAGACGACGATGGTGCCGACCGGGTAGGAGAAGTACAGCGTGCGAACCTCCGACCACGGACCGGTGTCCGCGATGTTTACGCCTCGCACCCTCCAGTGGAGCTGAGTGCCGTAGTTGTTGGTCATCGTGGAGAGGTCGTACGAGGTGCCGCTGGTTCTGGCTCGTACGATGGTGGCTCCGCTGGACTGGATCGGCCCGCCGTAGCTGATGAGGTACTCGTACTCCGTGGCGCGAGCGACGGTTTGCCAGCGCAGGGTCACAGAACCGCTTCCGCCGATGGCTACCTCCTTGATGTAGCCGGTTGAGGGTGAGCTGAGATTCGGTCTGTCCGTCGGAGGTTGCGGTGGCGTGGGCGGTAGCGTCGGTCTCGGCGTCGGCGGTTGGCAGGTATTGGCCGTGCAGGGATTCCAGCCACCGTAGTAGCACCGCTGTATGCCGGTGTTGCCGCACTCGTTGCTGCACCCACGCATGAGGTCTTCGTCCGTGATTCCGTCGCAGTCATTGTCCAGGTTGTCGCACTGCTCGGTGTTCGGTGTGCAGCGCGGCGGCGTGGGGCTCGGTCTCGGAGTAGGTCGCGGAGTCGGCGGCGGCGGTTGGCAGTTATTTGCCGTGCAGGGATTCCATCCGCCATAGTAGCACCGCTGAATGCCGGTGTTGCCGCACTCGTTGCTGCACCCGCGCATGAGGTCTTCGTCCGTGATTCCGTCGCAGTCGTTGTCCAGGTTGTCGCACTGCTCGGTGCTCGGCGTACAGCGCGGCGGCGTGGGCGGCGGCGTCGGTCTCGGAGTCGGCGGTGGCGGTGGGCAAGGTTCTTCTGAGCACACCGACAGCGTTCCATTCACGCAGTACTGAATCCCGCTGTAGTAACATCCACAGGACTGACCGGCGTCTTCGTCCGTGATTCCGTCGCAGTCATCGTCTACGCCGTTGCACCTTTCGGACAACGGCTTTCTGGTGTTGCATATCCATTCTCCGAACAGGCACCACTCCACGCCTTGTCCGCATACGGTCTCGCACTCGCGCACGGCGACATAATCGTCCACGGCTCCGTCGCAGTCGTCGTCGTAGTTATTGCAGACCTCCTCTTCCGGCTCCTGGTGTTCTTCGGCCATCCATTCGCCGATCACGCACCACACGGGATACGGATAGCATGGGTTCCAGTACGTCTCCACGAGCTCTTCGTCCGTCATTCCGTCGCAGTCGTTATCGAGCCCGTCGCAGACCTCATCCTGAGGTTGCGGCGCGGTGCACGGAGTAAAGTACACTCCTGTCCATGGCCGGTAGCACGTCTGCGTTCCTTGTCCGCAGATGCTCGTGCACGGCACGACGATGTCTTCGTCTCTTTCGCCGTCACAGTCGTTGTCCCAGCCGTCACAGCGTTCCGGTTCCGGTTCTCCTGCCGAGCAGTACGTCCACTCTCCGCGGTCGCATTGCGAATGTCCTCGTCCGCACACCGTTTCGCATGACCGTTCCAGGTCTTCGTCGGTGTGGTGGTCGCAGTCGTCATCCATTCCGTTGCACTCTTCGGGCGTCGGATCGCGATGATCTCCCTCCACCCACTGTCCGTTCTCGCAGACGTTGACCCAGATCCCGCAGGTGCTTCCGTCTTCCTGGAAGAGATCTTCGTCCACGGTTCCGTTGCAGTTGTCGTCGCGGTTGTTGCAGGATTCCGGCTGAGGCCGGCAGTTTTGAGTTGGTGGTGTGCTGACGACGGGTCCTTGTCTTCGGCTTTCTTCTTCCGTTTCATCGGCGCAGGTGCTGATGTGGAAGCGATACTCGTAGGTTCCGCTTCCCAGCACCCGACCCGTGTACTCGAACACCGTGGTCTCCTCGTTGCGGCTCACTACCGGCATCTCGAACGCGTACTCGCTCTGCCTCACCGGATGGTAGATGAGGACGCTGGCGCTGACTTCCAGTCTTCGGCCACCGGTAGTTTCCACGTGCCATGTGAACTGGGTCGAGTTGGTTTCGCCCGTCCTGGGCGAGACGCTGCCTGCCGTGATGCGCAGGTTCTTTTCGCTCATGCCCAGCAGTTCCATCGGGTCGAACCAGTTATCCATGACGCCGCAGTAGCAGGAGTCGCTCGGCTCGTAGGCCCGCGAGGTGTAGCCGCCGTAGGTCCAGCCGCCGCACTCGTACACGCCGCCGAGGTATTCCTCGCGATGCGTGGCCAGGTGCAGATGCGGACCGTAGCCGCCATTTTCTGCTCGCGTGCCGAGTCGTCCGATGACCTGATCTTCTTCTACTGCTTCGCCGACGGTCACGAAGATGTCGTCTGTGGCGGGGTTGCTGGTGTTGGGTCCGAGGTGGCCGTAGAGCACAGTGATGGTTCCGACTTCTTCGGTCTCGCACTCCACGAGCACGCGGCCGCCGTAGTTGCGCCGCGGCGGGTTGGGGTTGTAGGTGACTTCCTTCACGGTGCCCGTGCAGATGGCGTGGACCTCGGTTCCGGCCGGCGCGGGGATATCCTGCCCCAGGTGGTAGCATCCGTTGCTGCAGCTCCAGAATCCGTTGAGGAGCGTGTAGCCGTCGCTGATGGGGAAGGTCCACGCGTGCGCGGTGTTGTTGAAGGTGAGCACGCCCATGTACATCAGGGCGCAGATGGTCTTGGCGGTCGCATTCATGATCTGTCTCCTTCTGAATTTGTCATTGCGAGCGAAGCGAAGCAATCTAGTTTTGGTTTTTACGGAACTAGCTTGCTTCGCCCCCGACCTGCCTGCTTGCAGGCAGGTCGGGGGCTCGCAATGACAATTACTGTACTTCGATCTCTTGAATGAAATCGAGCAAGTCTTGTGGCGTGTTGAAGTACGCTTCGCGATCGTTACGGATGAACTCCATCGCCTCGTCGCCGTCTTGCGGCAAACGCGGATCTTCCCAGTCGAACCGGTAGACGAATCGCTCGGTAGCGATCATCACGTGATGAAGCGGCAGAGCCCCTTCGTCACCGGTTTTGTAGACGTAGGCGGTGAAGTTGTTTTTGGTTTGGACGGTATCGTCGGGCAGGTAGGGGTCGCCGAAATTGGAATGGCGGCTCCATTCTTCCAACGTCTCGTTTGGCTCCTTGGGCAGAACGACCAGCTTGTACTCTTTTCCACTGGTGCGCACGAAGATGACGCTGGCCAGCGGATGGCTGATGATCTCCGGCGGACTTTCGTACGTCGGTTCCGGCGCACGCCACTCTTCAATCGTGGTGCCTTCTTCCACCTTCACCAGCGCGCCGAGTTCCGGCGTCTGGAAGATGGTGGAGTCGGCCTGCGGCTGGTAGGGCTCGTTCAGCGGCGCGGGCGTCGGCACCTCTCCTTTGACGGTGGTGATTCGGTTGGCCGTCACGCCGGGTTCGTTCAATGCTGTTTCGGGCTGCCGTTCCTCCTTGGGTTTTGCGATGTTCGTGTTCTCGCTGATGTTGGGTCCGGACGCGCTCGGCTCGTTGGTCGCGGACGTGCCGGTGTTGAGTTCGTCCGCGCAGGCGGACATGAAGATGATGATGAGCGCGGCGGCGATGTTCTTGACGGTGTTGATGTGGGACATGACGGTTCCTTGGGTTAGGTGTTATTGTTTTACGTAGGCCATTTTGTCAATGACCACCGTAGATTTTGCACACGGCTGATTTTGAAGTCAGCATGGGCAAAAAATCATTGGTGGCAACCTTTGTATCAAACTAAGATGAAATTTTTCTAAACTTTTGATGAATTAATTATGAAAAAAAGATTAAATATTTATGAACAGGATTTGCTTCTGGCCACTTCTTTATTTGGGGTATGATGAAAAATCAGCCAATTTCCACGGTGACTGCCCTGTTTACTCTTTCGGCATTTCAATTCCAAGATGCTTGGTAATCAGGAGGAGAGTTTTTTCAATTCTCCTCATCTGTGCCGCTTGAGCCATTTGCTCTAACTCGGAGTTGCGAACAACTTTTGCAATGTAATCCAAGAGGTTATAGGATCGCTTCAAATTTTGTACGTCGTCAGTAACCATATCGAGATCTCTTTTTAGGGCATAGAGGACTTCTGTCATAGGGTGATGTTAGGAATAATAATCATCACCGTAGCAGTGCGAGATGAAATTTTTCTAACAGGCCGAGCCGTAGCGAGGCTAAGCCGATAATGCCCCAACGTGACGTTGGGGCAACCTTATTTTTATGAAAAATTATGAACGGATTTTTACTCTAAATCCAAATACCCTGCTTATCAATAATTTTGAGTTGCCACTACCTAAGTTCTGAATCAGGGCGACAGACACTTTCCGTTGCGCCAGTCTCGCAATAAGTGATAAAATTCGGCTTAGAAAAGATTTTTATTAATAACCTTATCTCTCTATGGTACGTAAACTCCAATCTTTGATTGGCAAGTCAAAGGGCTTCACGCTCATTGAACTGCTCATCGTCATCGCGATTATTGCCATCCTCACGGTGGCCTTTTTACCCAGTGCTTTAAAAGCTCCGGCAAGAGCCAGGGATGCAGGGAATGTGAAGCTGCTTAATGATATCGCTTCCGCGGTAGAGACATACAAGGCAAGCACGACTGCTTATCCGTCAACAGTTGTGGCCGGTGCCGTTGATGCTCCCTTATTGGCAAAACTTGGAGTAACCCTTCCTGCTGGTGCTCCCACAATATATTATTGCTCTACTACTCCTGCGGCAGCGGGCGGAAGTTATAGGCTAGGATTCGTACCTCAAGTTACATCCAATGTTAATTCGGGCTGGAATATTGCAAAATTTACCGACTTACCAGTTAATGGCGATTGCGCTGCTGATTTAGGCACGCCGGCGACACCTTTGGCTACCCACATGTATGTCTTAAAGGGCCCGCTCTAATTAGCTTATATCTTTTTGATTTTAAAACCCCGAGTTGAGATGAGTCTCCTCGGGTTTTTTTGTTTTTCGCCCAAGCCCTACGCAAAAAATAAACTCAATTTTTGCCAAGCCGTTTTTAACCTGTTATAGGATAAAATATAGGGTTAGAAATGACCTTTCAACGAATTCAAAAACTTGTCATCATTCCGGTCCTGATTTTAGCTATCATCGGGCCTACGCTCGCGCCTTTGGCGGAGAGCTTTACGTTTCCGGATCGCTACGACCTTGTGGCCATTGTGGTGGAGCAGAGCTTGTATGCCGATCCCAATGACTACGATGGTCTTATTGATGAGGTCCCGCTCGGCACACCCATAAGCAAAACCAACATCAAAGCCCGCGTGGATCGTTATGCCATTGATCTTCAAAATGCCTTACCCGGCACGCGTGCCGTCATTATTCAGGCCGATCGTTTAGAAAAACCGGCCAATATTGCCGCGGTTTTGGAGCGACTGTACCGTGAAGGTGATCCCAAAGAACCTGGTCGCATTGCCTATCTTAAAGGCTTGGTGATTATCGGTGAGGTGCCTTTGCCGGTGGTAAATAAGCGCGGAAATCGCTTTATTTCACTTTTTCCTTACACTGATTTTGACGAAAAAGCGTACGTTTGGAATTCTGCGACGGAGGATTTTGAGTTAGCCGGGGAAAATCAAACTCCTCAACCAGAAATTTGGCATGGCGTAATTCGCCCTCCGGTAAGCCTTAAAAACGTCGAGGCAAAAAAAATGCTGGCGTCATACTTTGATAAAAATCACCTCTATCATTTAGGCGATGAATCCTACGCCAAGTTTGATCGCAAAATATTTTTTCAGGATTATATTGAAGAAGCCAAAAATCTCAACGCGACGGCGTATCAAAATTATTTAAAATTTTTGGAGCATCAGGGTGACGTGGCTTATTTGCGCTACACCAAAAAGTTGTATGCAGATTTGGCTGGCCGCGCGGAAGGAGAAGCAGATCCCGCCGCTGAGCAAGAAGAAATTGATTCGCTTATTGCCGAGCTTAAAGCCGGTGGAATTCCTTTTGATGATGCGG
>JBBTWV010000082.1:0-7962 GCA_038062615.1 Patescibacteria group bacterium
CTAAATTCTGCATCCTTTCAGAATGCGTGTCCAATATATGGGGTACCTGCCAAAGAGGCATAGGGACAGCAATACTTCAACACTTAGCCAAGCAAGCTCTAGATATTAGAGAAAAAATGCCATTACGGTTTTTGTTTGTAGATGCCCTTCCTCATGCAGTCCAGTTTTATGTAAAAAACGGTTTTATCGATAGTAACATCAAACGAGGGAGGGAAAGAGATCTTTCACTACTCTACATCGACTTAAATAGGGTTCTACCAAAGTTGGGGTAAGGACATGCTCCAAAGGCATGGTGCCTTGGGATAGCCAAACATAGCTAAATAGCCATACTAATTAAGTATTTTATGATATAATGTACAGATCAAACAAACATTATGAATCCTTCAAAAGCAAAACCCTGGAGCCTGCCTTTGCACGAAGTTTTTGCGCAGTATAAAACGAATGAAAAAGGTCTCACCGAAAGTGAAAGCGAAAAACGGCGGCAAGAATATGGGCTCAACAGTTTGGAAGATAAAACCCAGCGGCATGGATTCCGCATTTTTGTTTCGCAATTTACCAGTCCGCTCGTCCTCCTGCTTATTGGCGCCGCCAGCGTGGCCTATTTTGTGGGAGAAAAAATAGATGCGAGTGTTATTTTAGCGATTATCCTTTTAAACTCGCTCCTTGGTTTTTTTCAGGAATATAAGGCCGAACGAGCCTTGCGAGCACTCAAAAAACTCGTGACGATTCGGGCAAAAGTTATGCGCGATGGCAATATCAAAGAGATTGATGCCAAAAACCTGGTCCCCGGTGATATTGTACAACTGAATATTGGAGATATTATTCCAGCGGATATTCGGCTTATTAGAGTAGATGATTTTACGGCTGACGAATCCGCGCTCACGGGAGAATCCGTTCCCGTTCTCAAGAAAATCCAGCCGATAGATGCTCAAAAAAATATTGCACAAGACCTCAGCAATATGGCGTTTATGGGGACCAGCGTCTCTAGTGGTCTTAGCGAAGGAGTGGTGGTGGGAACCGGAGAAAAAACATTTTTGGGGGAAACGGCCACTTTTTTAAATCAAAAAAATCCAGAAACGGATTTTCAAAAGAGCATTCGTGAATTTGGGAACTTTCTGCTCAAAATAACGTTTGCCATGACGATTTTTATTTTGATAGCTAATGCGGCTTTACAAAAACCTTTTTTTGACTCGCTTCTTTTTGCTATTGCCCTAGCCGTGGGAATCACCCCAGAGATGTTGCCGATTTTGATGACCATCACGCTTTCTCGCGGTGCCATGAGAATGGCGAAAAAAAATGTCATTACCAAAACACTGGCATCCGTGGAGGATTTTGGGAATATTGATACGCTCTGCTGTGATAAAACGGGAACACTTACCATGGGCAAAGAAACGCTTTTTGATTACCGGAATGTTGACGGAGAAAAAGATGAAGGACTCATTTTGTACGGGCTATTATGTAATTCCGGAAAGGCCGGAACCAGCCAGAGCGCGTACAGGAACGATATTGATAAAGCCATAGGCGAGAGCAAGGAGGCAAAATCTTTTGTGGCTCAAGCGTCCGAATATGGGCTTTTGGACGCCAATGAATTTGATTTTGAGCGCCGACGCATGAGCGTCATTGTGGAGCGACAAGGTCAAAAAACATTTATTACCAAAGGCGGAGCCGAAGCCATCCTGGACGTATGCACTATGACGGCAACGGTAAAAGAAAAAATGAAAAACCAAGTTGAGAAGTATGAGGCGATGGGATATCGGGTTATTGCCATTGCGAAAAAAACCACAACTCTTACAAAATCCGATAAGCATGAAGAAAAAGATCTTACGCTACTTGGCTTCCTCATGTTTCTCGATCCACCAAAAGAAGGGGTAAAAGAGTCGCTGGTTCTGTTTCAAAAACTGGGGGTAGCCATAAAAATTATAAGCGGTGACAGCGCTATTATTACCCGGAAGATATGTCACGAAGTTGGCTTAGAGATCGTGAATAATAAAGTAATTTCTGGAGACGAATTGAGCGCGTTGAGCGCTAAAGAATTTGAGCGTATTTGCCGCACGCACAATGTATTTGCGCGTGTGACACCCGAGCAAAAATATAAAATTGTTGAGCTCCACAACAAAGATGGGCACGTTGTTGGATTCCTTGGCGACGGCATCAATGACGCTCCGGCGCTGAAGGCAGCCGACGTTGGCATTTCTGTAGACAGCGGTTCGGGAATTGCTAAAGAGGCGGCTGATATTATTTTGCTTGAAAAGAGTTTGAGCGTTTTAGCGGAAGGTATTGTGGAAGGCCGAAAAATCTTTAGCAATATCACCAAATATATTTTAAACACCATCAGCGCCAACTTTGGAAACATGTTTACCGTGGCGGCCTCGTCGCTCTTCCTCAAGTTCATTCCCCTGCTTCCATCGCAAATTCTCCTCAATAATTTTTTAAGTGATATCCCTTTGCTCACCATTGGATCCGATCACGTTGATGCGGAACTCCTCAAAAAACCAAAGCGGTGGAACATCAAATTTATCTCGCGATTCATGCTGGTTTTTGGCCTTATTAGTTCGTTTTTTGACCTTGCCCTTATCTTGCCGCTCATCTTCATTATGAAAGTGAGCCCGGCACTTTTACAAACAGCATGGTTTGTGGAATCCGCACTTTCAGAAATGCTCATTACGTTTGCTATTCGCACGCGGCTGGCATTTTGGAAAAGCCGACCAAGCCAAGAACTCATCATTACTTCAATTTTTGCCGCAACCCTCACCGTGGCCATTCCCTTCTTTTGGTTTGGCAAAGAATGGTTTGATTTCGTCAAAATGCCAATGGGAATCCTAGGATACATTGTGTTGCTATTAGCAGCCTACTTTTTGGCAGCCGAATTTGCCAAACACATCTTCTACAAAAAATTCGATGCGATGCATCATGAAGGTTCAACATCAGGAGCAACTTCCTCGGAGAAACTCACATTATAAACATCTTGCCCGCCAAGAGAATCTGGATGGAGCCTATCTGCCAAAGCACGAATTTTCCGAGCATCATAAGATTCTACTCCTGTCGGGCCGCTAAAAAAGAGTCGCAAATGCGATTCCAAAGGATGGAATTGAATTTCTACAGGGACTAAACGATTTACCGGTTGAAGCATTCCATCATGATAATCCAAGGTGGATACTGAAACATCACCATGGACTTTATAAATACGGTATTTGTCTGAAGATTTATCATTCCCTCGATGGTTCTCCGGTTCCCACAGGTAATCTTCAAATCTCACATTTTGAAGACCTAATTGCGTAGCTAACTCTTGCCCGCAATCACTAAAAAATGCCGACACACGGAGACGTTCCTCAGCATCATACTCATCTAACCGCTTAGAAAGATGTACGGTCATAGAAAATCTCGTATTATCATCCAGCGCTTCAAAACCAACCGGCTTTAATCGAAAATCAGCTGAAGAACGACCGAGTTCATTGGAACGCCTTTTAAGTGCCTTAATCTTTTTTCGTGCCTTACCTTTTTTTAAACCGGTATCTTGATCATGTAAGCAAGCTATACAGCGGCGGAATAATTCCTGTAAAATAAAAATTTTAAGCACACTGGATTCGGCCCCTTTGTCATTACTATCAAAGATAACTTTATCCTTGTATTTTGGATCTAAAATATCACTGTACTGAGTAAAGAGTTCCTTCAAAGGTCCTTTAAGTCTACGACCGGTTAACGGTGTCCTCCCCATTCCGTTTTCATCCGTCGTTCTTCCAGTTTCATCATATTCCACCGCATCAGCAAGTTTCTGGTCCAACTTGAGGGTTACAAAAAGATTGGTCTCTTTCCACGTATGAATTTTCAGCAATTCCACAATGCTACGCTGAACTTCTTGCTGTTTTAAAAAAACCGGATTTCTTTTTACCGAAAAAAGAAGAGTCGCCCATTCAAGAAGGCGAACAGCCTCAAGACGATGCCTTAAATCACGCTTTTTATTAACGGCCATTTCCAATAACGCCGTGAATGAAAGCGGACGCAAATCGCCGATCTGCTCATACGCCTGAGCCGCCGGACCTGTAGGAGCGCTCTTTTTAAAAGATTCCTGGAGAAAATCGAATGCGCCGCCTATGCAATCATCCATAGATCTGGTGACTTCATTCATCCATAGATGAAGCCGCTGGAATTGAAAGAGTCGGACCATTTTTGAAGGTGGAATATCTCCAATGATCTTATCGGGATAACTTAATTGATCGGTGCTGATCCAATTTGGAAAAAGCTCTGCCAAGGGCGTTGCATAAAGAACTTGAAGACGGTTGGCTGAATCTGCTTCTGGCACTTTCAATTGTTCAAAAAGAGCATCATCACCAACAAGATCATCACGCGAAAAATCTTGAGCGGGAAGGAAACCAAGCCGGGCTAAAAATTCTGGCGTCGTTGCATCCCGAGCGCCAGCAAGCTTACAGCGAATGGTTCTAATTTCTGTGGGTGTTCCTTTAAGCTGTTCGCAAATAGAAGTAACTTCTATGCCACCCTTGAGATTACCGAGCCTCTGAGCGATGTCGTCGCGTCCAACTTCATTAAGTATCTCGGCATATTTTCTATGCAATTCCTGAAGATGACGATCCATTGCCTGAATTCGAAAAC
This sequence comes from Patescibacteria group bacterium, assembly GCA_038062615.1. GTDB lineage: Bacteria > Patescibacteriota > Gracilibacteria > UBA1369 > UM-FILTER-53-11 > JBBTWV01. Next base: position 4,609 of record JBBTWV010000082.1, read on the forward strand.
TTCGCTCATTTCTCTCAAGCACGCGAATGTTTAACCCCGGTAATATTTGCTCAACAAGGAGCTCAATGACATCCCTCGCCGAAGCCTCTCTGTCGGCTAAAACTCCGTAAAGCCTTGCGGCATCGTATTGGTTGCTGTGTTCCGAAGGCATGATCAGATGTACAATACGTATTTTATGATTTAAGTCAATAACTCGAAGTGTGATAATCTGAAATTCATGAAAAAAATTTTGTTTTACACCGATACTCCTCTGCTTGGTGGAGCGGAAAATCAAATGTATTTGCTCGCAAAATATCTGCCTGCGGACCGGTTCTCGGTCACAGTGGCTTGTTCCAGCTATCAAAGCCTCAATCCATGGTGCCAAAAATTTATGGAACTTGGGATTCCTGTGCAACGGCTTCAGGTATTCCACAAACATGATCCCCGGCATTTCTTGTATCTCAAAAAAATACTGCCGCATTTTGATTTGATGCATATGCACGTTTGGAATCCCGCCAGCTGCCGGTATGGATTTCTAGCGGCAGGAAAAACGCCGGTGGTAATTACAGAGCACGACCCTTTCCGGCTTAAAGGCTACAAAAGATGGATAAAAGAAAAACTCATGAAAAAAGTGAAGACGGTTATTGTGGCTTCCGATGCGGCTAAAAAATTAGTGGTAGAAGAAAATCTTGTGATGGAGTCGCAAGTAACGGTGGTGCGCAACGGAATTGACACGGAAGAATTTGCATTGGAATCCAAGCAAGATGCACGCGCAGAGTTTAGACGGCTGCATTTTGGAAATGATGCATACGGAAAAATTATTTTGTGCGTGGCGGAACTGCACGAGCGCAAAGGACAAAAATACCTCATAGAAGCCATGAAAAGCGTGCTGGGAGAATTTCCAGATATGCGGCTTGTTTTTGTGGGAGATGGACCAAGTCGCGCTCATTATGAAAAATTAGCGAGTTATTTGGGGGAACGAGTGATTTTTTTGGGACGACGCAAAGATGTGGCGCAGCTTATGACTGCGTCGGATATATTTGTATTACCAAGCATTCGCGAAGCATTTGGATTGGTTCTGCTAGAAGCCGCCATCGCGGGTTTGCCAGTGGTTGCCACCAACGTGGGAGGCATTCCAGAAATTATTGAAAATGGTAAAAGCGGAATTCTTGTAGAGCCAAAAGATTCTGAAGACTTAGCACTCGCCATCAAACTTTTGCTGAAGAATCCACAAGATACGCAAACTTTATGCAAAAATTTGCGTATCAAAGTGGATATGGAATTTGACGCAAGATTGATGGCGCAGCGAACCGCCGATGTATATGATAAAGTCCTCAAATAAGTTTTCGCTAGGCCGAGCCGAAGCCTGGCTAAGCTAATAATGCGCCTGCAGGGCGCAACCATATGAAAATAACTACTCTCTATACTTGCGGTAAGTGCTCGTACCAGTCATCAAAATGGGTGGGTAAATGCCCACAGTGCGATGCTTGGAATTCTTTTTCGGAGGAAGAAGTGAGAAAAGAATCGCCGCAAAAAAGAAAAATTCATGCGCATGCACGCACATCTCAGGAGTTTGAAAAAATCTCAAAAAACCTAACTGGAGCAACGCGCCTGGCAATCGGGATAACCGAGATAGATCGCGTACTCGGCGGAGGCATTGTTCCGGGCTCGCTCTTGCTTTTGACCGGCGAACCAGGCATTGGAAAATCCACGCTTACACTGCAAATCGCCAATCAAATCAGCGAAGCGGGAAAACATGTGCTCTATGTCTCGGGAGAAGAATCGGAAGAACAAATTTCCTTGCGAGGAAGGCGTCTTGGACTGCCGCTCAAAAATCTTAATCTCCTCTCTGAAAACAACATGGAGACGCTTTTGGCTACAGCCAGCCAAGAAAAAACTGATTTTCTCATTGTAGATTCTATTCAAGTGATGAGTTCACAAAACATTCCCGGCGGCGCGGGGTCCGTTTCACAAGTACGACTTTGCACGGAAGCCATTTTGGAATTTGCCAAGCCCAAAAAAATATCCGTACTCCTCATCGGGCATGTCACCAAAGACGGCACTTTAGCCGGGCCGCGCGTTTTGGAACATTTGGTAGATACCGTTTTATACTTGGAAGGAAGCCGTCTACATGACTTTCGGTTATTACGCGGGGTCAAAAATCGCTTTGGGGCATCCAGCGAAGTCGGCATTTTTGAAATGACGGAATGCGGACTCTCCGAAGTCAAAAATCCAGCATCCTATTTTGTAAACGAGCACGAGAAAAAAACACCGGGACGTGCGCTCACCGTCACCGTTGAAGGAAGCCGGCCACTCATTATCGAAGTCCAAGCGCTCACGAATACTACTTCGTTTGGCTATCCGCGGCGAACCACAAGCGGTTTTGATTCGAATCGTTTGGAGTTGTTGCTCGCGGTAATTCAAAAATATCTCCACATAAATTTAGGCAACCAAGATGTCTATGTGAATGTCGTCGGCGGTTATCGTCTTAATGACCCCGGCTGCGATTTAGGCGTGGCACTCGCCATCCTTTCTTCATATTCCAAAAAAGCGCTTCCCGATGGGCTTGTTGCCATAGGTGAGCTTGGACTTTCCGGTGAGGTCAGGCTTCCAAAAGATGCTGCAAAACGCACCAAAGAAGCAGAAAAATTAGGACTTAAAGTTCCGAGTTTCACGCAAGTGGAAAAATTGAAAAAAATCTTTGAGTAATGGTAGAAATATTATTCTCCAGGATGAGACCTATCCATCTGCCTCTTTTTTCGTGCGCTTACTCTTGGAGGCCTTGGGGCAAATGGCTTTGGGGAAGATTGCTGGGGTTTCTGGGAATCTGCATTCCCTTTGCCATTTTGACTCGCGCCTCTTATGCCCATTGGGAAAAATTCTAGGGCTAATTTTTCAACCTGTGCATGAGCCATATCACTAATGCTCTGAGCGACCAAGGCTGCCAAATCATCACGTCCGCCATCCTTGAGTTGCTGCTTTAACTCTCTCTCAATGACACTTTCCGTGACACCCTCCTCTAACAAATCTTCAACAGCAAGATCAAGCGCACGCCTACCATCCTCATGATCCACTACCCTCGTTACTAATTCACTAATATGCCTGCAAATGACGCCCGCGTTTTTTTTAGGACCCGATAAATATTCCTTATAAATTCTCGTGACCGTAGTTTTTGCACAAAGAAGCAATGCTTCCAGAATCATCTCGCGCGCCGCTTCCACCTCGTTTTTAAGGCTTGTTAGCGCGATGTTTTTTTCTTCATCAGGCCCAAAGCAATTTCCTTGTATAAATTCCCGCAAGTAGACAGAAAAAGGTTTCCCTGGCAAGTACCCCTTTCTTAAGACAGCTTGTCTGAAGTGATTGGATGTAGTTTGA
>JBBTWV010000083.1:0-16507 GCA_038062615.1 Patescibacteria group bacterium
TGAATCAAAATAGATGCCTTCCATCTGTAAATAATTTGTGTTAACAGGCCCTAGTAGTAGGTAAAAACAAAGTGAGGTTTGAAGTCGGGACGGCTCCATTAAAATTTAGTTTATAATCCCTCGTTGTATGAGAAAATTTGAAAAAATAGGCTATATAAAACTCACGGCTCGCCAAAAAGAAAATTATAATTTCTCAAAAATATCAGCATTATTAGCCGACTACGGTTTTAATACCCTACGCCTCAGTGATGACTGGCAGGGTGCTGATTTCATTGCAAATCATATTGATGGTGAAACCTTTTTAAAAGTCCAGCTTAAGGGTAGGTTCACGTTGGACAAAAAGTATGTTGGCAAAAATATTTGGGTTTGCTTTTCATATGATGAGACTTGGTATCTCTATCCACATGACGAAGTCATTGGCAGGCTCGCCGAATATTCAAATTTTCAAAATACTGAATCCTGGAAAAAGCATGGCAATTATCATAAGGAAAATCCTACACGGAGTGATGCTGAATTATTAAAAAGTTATAAATTGTAGGAAATATATCTCACAACATCGCCCTTTAAGCAGTGCGTGAAGCATAAAAGCGTTGCTATTCCATAATTATTGACACGTTTTTTCAAGCCGAAAATATTGTTTTCTTGGTTAGCCAGAGTACGTTATATGAGTACATACGCATATAACGTAACTTACAAAATTTATGAAGCTGACCAACGAAAAACTCTATGAACTCTGCAAAAAATATGGCGCGGCAGCCAGACTTTGGCGTCAGAAATTTATTGGACTTCTGCCGGAAGTAAACCGCCGCCGGTTATACGAAGAAAAGGGGTTCACCTCTATTTTTGAGTTTGCAGCCAAGCTTTGCGGCCTTTCGGCTGAGCAGGTCCGTTTGGCGTTGAATTTAGAAAAAAGATTTGAGGACAAACCGATTCTGAAAAAGATGCTGGAAGAGGGTGAAGCGAGCATCAATAAACTGAGCCGCATTGTTTCTATTGCTACAGCAGAAAATGAAGAAGAACTCGCGGAGAAAATAAGAGTTTTACCAAAAAGTGCTCTCGACACTTTCGTGCGGGACGTAAAAGGAGTTGAGATTGAGACGGCGGAGGATTCGGATGGCTCACAGGAGCCACTTCTTGAGGCGAAAGGTCTGCCCGGGCAGACCTCAGGCCGGACTCAGGATGTGACGATCTTAACATTTCAAATTGCTGATGACATCGCGGCAGAATTTAATGAACTTCACTCAAAAGGAATTGATGTGAACGAACTTTTGCGAAAAATGCTTGAACGCCGAAAAGAAGAAATTGCTCAAGCAAAAGAACAGATCGGGGAAACCATTGAGCCGACCAAATCTCGATACATACCAGTTCAAATCAAGAAAATTCTTAATGAAGAGTATGGCGAAAAATGTTCCATCACCACATGCATCAAACCGGCTGAAGAAACCCATCATTCACAGAGATTTAGCTTAAGCCAAAATCACGACCCGAGATTTTTAGCACCGCTGTGCCATGATCATCACATTATCGCCCATAGTATTGATATTAAATATCACCAGGCGCGGGCATATGTAAGCTCGGTGACATGAAGTTAGCTACACTACTATATGACAAAATTAAAGCCAACACATCCAGGAGAGGTACTTATGGAAGAGTTCTTAACTCCATTTGGAATTTCACAATATCGCCTTGCGAAAGATATTCATGTTCCCGCCATACGAATAAATGAAATTGTGCATGGTAAAAGGGCTATAAGTGCGGATACCGCCATACGCCTTGGCAAATATTTTGGGACATCTGCCGAATTTTGGCTTAATCTTCAGATTCATTATGATCTTGAGCGCGAATCAGATAAATTCGACAAAAAATTGAAGATTAAGGTTAAAATATTTCCGATAAAGAAAAGTTCTGCCCGTACATTCGAATCTGAAATAAAATAAGAAAAAAGCAAGCCGCCGCAAGACTGGCCGTAAATTTCATCTTAAATTCTTTGCCGACAGAAGGCTTTTCCAGTAAAATCGGCTCATGCGTTACTCAAAGATGTTTGGAAGGACACGGATGGAAGCCCCAGCGGATGCCGATAGTGCCAATGCCAAGTTCCTTATTCAAGGTGGATTTATTGAGCGTGAGGCGGCTGGAATTTATAACTACTTACCGCTTGGAATGCGCGTTCTTACCAAGATTTGCGACATTGTACGAGAAGAAATGAACGCCGTGGATGGCCAAGAGATTTTTATGCCGGTTCTGGCTCCGCGTGAAAACTGGAAGCAGACCGGGCGTGATGAGACGATGGATCCGATTCTTTACCGCACCAAAGGTGCCGGTGATCACGACTTTGTGCTGGGTCCAAGCCATGAAGAGATCGTCACTCCTCTCGTGAAAAAATTTGTGCGCTCATATAAAGATTTGCCGCTCTCCGTCTATCAAATTCAAGCAAAGTTCCGTAACGAACCCCGCGCTAAAGCAGGTATTTTACGCGGACGTGAGTTTGGCATGAAAGACATGTACAGCTTTCATCGCGATAACGCCGACTTGGACGCCTACTACGAACGAGCCAAAGAAGCCTACACCAAGGTCTACAAACGCTTAGGTCTCACCGCTTATGTGGTAGAAGCCTCTGGCGGAGCCTTTGCAGACAGCCACTCTCATGAGTTTTCTGTTGTTACACCCGTGGGTGAAGACACCATCCTCGTCTGTGAAAAATGCAATTTTGCACAAAATATCGAGATCGTAAAAGAGGGCGAAAGAGAAAAATGCCCAAAGTGCAAAGGGGCAGTTGTAGAGAAAAAAGCCATTGAGGCCGGCAATATTTTTAAGCTCGGGCTCAAGTATAGTGAGGCGTTTAACCTCACCTACACGGATGAAAACGGCAAAGAAGTTCTGGCTCCCATGGGCTGTTATGGCATTGGTACCACGCGCATGGTGGGTACCATCGTAGAGGCTTCTCATGATGAAAAGGGCATTATCTGGCCAGCAAGTGTGGCTCCATATCAGCTTCATCTGGTTTCTATTACAGCCGGTGACAGCGCCATGGTCCAAAAAGCCGATGAACTTTACGACATGCTCCGCAAAAAGGGTGCTCAAGTTCTCTATGATGATCGCGATGAATCCACGGGTAAGAAGCTCAACGATGCCGACTTAATTGGCATTCCGGTGCGCGTTATTATAAGCAAAAAATCGCTCGAGAAAGGCGGCGTGGAGGTGAAAAAGCGCAACGAAAAAGAAGCGAAGATCATGAAGCCGGAAGAAGTTTTGGCAATGTTATGAAAATACTTTTACTCGGAAAAAACGGACTGCTTGCACAAGCGATTTTTTCGGCGTTTCAAGGGCATCATCAAGTCATTCCATTTTCAAAGGCGCAGTGCGATATTACCAACACGCCTCAGCTCAGAGATGTTCTTACCGAAACAAATCCAGATCTGGTTATCAACGCCACTGGCTACACTCGTGTAGATGATGCGGAAAAAAATAAGGATGAGGCCTTTGCTATTAATGCCGATGCGGTAAAAGAGCTGACCAATTTGCTGGAGCCAAAAGGAACTCCATTGGTGCACTTTAGTACCGATTATGTTTTTGATGGCACCAATGCCGCTGGATACGAAGAAGATGCTAAACAAAATCCCATCTCTGTTTACGGCCAGTCTAAAGCCGCCGGCGAAGCCGCCATTTTAAATACGCTAAAAAAATTTTATCTTGTACGCACAGCTTGGTTGTACGGTCCTCGAGGTAAAAATTTTGTGGACAATATATTAGACGCCGCCGCACGTGGCGAACCTCTTAAAGTGGTCTCTGACCAAGTGGGCAACCCTACCTTTACTCCAGACCTCGCACAGGCGGTTTTGCGTTTACTGAAGGGCAATTCTTATGGTATCTATCATATAGTGAATGAGGGAAGCTGTAGCTGGTATGAGTTTACCCAGGAGATCTTTCATCAGCTGGGAATTCCACAAAAAATCGAGCCGATAAGCTCTGCACAGCTTGCTCGGCCGGCTCCGCGCCCGGCGTACTCGATTCTCAAAAACACCAAACTTACCCCTTTGAGATCTTGGAAAACTGCATTAGAATCGTACCTTAGCACCAAAACCATCATCATATGAAAGGCATCATCCTCGCCGGTGGAAACGGAAGACGCTTAAATCCGCTTACCGACATCATCAACAAACATCTCTTACCGGTGTACAACAAGCCGATGATTTTTTATCCGCTCCACACGCTTATTCAGACGGGAATTCGGGATATTTTAATTATCACAGGTCCAGAGCACGCGGGTGGCTTTCTTAAACTCTTAGGCTCTGGCCGTGAGTTTGGCTGCCGATTTAATTTTGAAGTCCAAGAAGAGGCTTTGGGAATTGCTCATGCGTTAGCGCTGGCAGAAGATTTTTCTGATAACGAATCTGTTGCCGTTATTCTTGGCGATAATATTTTTGAGGACGACTTTTCGGCTTCCGTAAAAGGTTTTAAGACCGGAGCCCATCTCTTTATAAAAGAAGTTCCGGACGCTCACCGCTTTGGTGTAGCCGAATTAAAAGGTAAAAACGTGACTGGAATTGAAGAAAAACCGAAAGAGCCAAAGTCCCCTTTTGCCGTCACGGGATTTTATCTCTACGATCACTCCGTTTTTGAAGTCGCAAAAAAACTTAAACCATCCGGCCGCGGCGAGTTAGAAATAACCGATGTCAACAATCATTACATAAAACAGGGCCAACTCTCTTATACCACCCTGCACGGCGGCTGGACGGACTGTGGAACCTTTGAGAGCCTTTACCGCGCCAACACCATTGCGCGTGATCTGGTATTAGCAGGCAAACAAACCCCATTTGAAGCCATCGCTCAGGCGCGCAGTCAGCGTAAAGTTAACCATTCTGTCATTGCGAGCAAAGCGAAGCAATCTAGCTAGATTGCCACGGTCGCCTTGCTCCCTCGCAATGGCAATATGCCTTTCCAATTTTAAATTCCTCTATGCCCCGCATTCTTGTCTCTGGATCTTTGGCCTACGATCACCTCTACACCTTTCCGGGAGTTTTTAAAAATGGAGTAAGAGCTTTTAACGTGAAAGATAAAGCGGTTCATTTTGGCGGCTGCGCCGGAAACATTGCCTTTAGCGCCAAACTTTTACATGAAGATGTTGTGATGCTAGGAATTGCCGGAAGAGATTTTAGTGATTACGAAAAATGGCTTAGGGCAAACAAAATCAGTACGGACTCGGTGATCATAGACGAGAGTGTATACACCTCGCAAGCCACCGTGGCGACGGATCAAAAAGGCCGGCAGATTATTCTTTTTCATGAAGGCGCTGCGGCGCTCTCACCAAAATATACCTCAAAAATACGCGCCACTATTCTCAAACACAAAAACCAGTTGCGCCTCGCCATCGTGGCGCCTAATAATCGTAACTTTATGCTGACGAGCATAAAAACCTGTCTGGAATCCAAAATCCCTTATATTTTTGATCCCGGCCAGGCCATGCCGCTTTTTTCAAAAAGCGAATTGCGCGACCTAGCCCAAAAATCCGCAGGGATGATGCTAAATGAGTACGAGCTGGAACTTTATAAAAAACTCGCACAGATTTCTCTTAAAGAAATAATTCAAAATGTTCCTCTATTGGTTATTACTCTTGGCGAAAAAGGTTCGGAAATTTATTTTGAAGAAAAAGTTGTTCGAATTCCGGCCATCAAATCAAAATCAGTAAAAGATCCAACCGGCTGTGGAGACGCTTATCGAGCGGGCTTTATCGTCGGCATACAAAACGATATGAAAAATCTGAATATCAAAATTCTCCAAAAAGCCGCAGCGCTTGGGACAAAGTTAGCCGCCGCCTGCCTCCAAAAAGTGGGAACGCAAAACCACACCGCGTCATTGTCATTGCGAACTTAAAAAGTTCGCAATCTAGATTGCTTCGTCGCGCTACGCTCCTCGCAATGACAATATACTTTTAGCGATCCTGGAATCCATCACAGTCGTCATCAACTCCATCACTAAGAACTTCTGGTTTGCCTTTTCCCTCATCATTAGCGGAACATTCCGCTACGCCAGTAGCGTTGCATCTCCAAACTCCGGTGAATATTGCACAGTATCCAGTCCCCGTGCAAGATTGGCCAACATTAAATCCTTCATCAGTGTCACCGTCGCAATCATCATCGGCACCGTTGCATGTTTCCAATTTTGCGCGAGTTCGAGCATCACAAGCGACCTCAAAAGTTCCAGAACATTCATACTTACCCGTTCCGCAAATTCCAAGCATCGTACAAGTCATTCCAGGACGAGGCTTTGCCGTTCCATCCCCGTTGAACAAATCATCTATATCACCATCGCAATCATCATCAACTTCATTGCATCGTTCATTTTGAGCTTGAGGATTAGAGCCGCCGTTATCCGTAGAACATCTCGTAGAATTGGCCGATCCTGCGGCTGCACATTCTTTCACGCCAATTCCACACAGCCCTCTCCCATCACATTCGATTCCTTTACCGTACCCTTCGTCAGTGTCACCGTCGCAATTATCATCTCTATCATTGCAAGTTTCGGCAACCGGAGTAATGCCACCTACGCAGTTGCCCCATTCACCTCTTGCACTGCATGTTTGTACGCCTTGTGTGCAAGGAAGTACGGCAATGCCGCAAGCCCTTTGTACTCCTCCGGTACATGCGCATAATTCATCGGTATCACCATCGCAATCATCATCGAGTCCATTGCACAAGCCTTGGGTAGCTTCTTCCACGCCAGATACTCTTATTGGCGGCGTACGTAATGCCGCAGAGGTATTGCAAATCAAAAGTCCGCTTCCATTAGGGTCGCAAATAAGCCGAGCCGGTCCGGCGCAAACTCCCGTCATTACACAACGATTATTGAGATAAGCCTTTGTAGGATTTCGGAACGTTCCTTCTAAATACCCTGAGAATTGAGGGTCAATAATTTCAAATTTTTCTTCATCGGTATCACCATCGCAATCATCATCGGCTCCGTTACACGTTTCCGTAACATTCTGATTCCGAGATCCATCCGGCATGCTTGAGCACACCGCATGTCCAGCTACTGCCGAAGCCTCCCAAACTCCCGCTCCGCACCTACCGATACCCGTGCAGGGTTGGCCCAGTGTTCCTTCAATGAGATCATCCGTGTTTCCGTCGCAATCATCATCTTTGCCGTTAGCAACTTCTCCTCGCGGACCCACAAAACCCGTGCCGCCGCATTCTGTGCTGTATCTTCCTAAGCCGCATGTTTGTACTCCGTGGTTACATTCGCCGGTATCAATTCCGCAATTTTGGGTAGCACCATTTACACAACTGCAGCCGTCATCAACGTTTCCGTCACAATCATCATCCAAGCCGTTGCAAAGATTTCCCGTTTCAATATCAGCTGGATTTCCAATGGGAGCGTTTTCGGTGAGACATTCCAATGCATAGGCTCCGGCACAAATATAAATGCCACCCGTTGAACATCGGCCAACCCCATTACAAGCTTCTCCAAAGCGCTTTCGTACGCCTTCCGCGGCGCCTATTACCGAATAACCAACTTGGTCACCCAGTCCCTCATCTATGTCACCGTCACAATCATTATCTCTTTCATCACATACTTCGGCACTTGAGCCCGGATGTGACCCATCTGGATCCGTTGAACAACGCTTCGAGTTCAGCGTGGCGCATTCAAAGACTCCAACTCCGCATGCACCAATACCGCTACATCTTTCGCCTACATCAAAATCTTCATCCGTATTACCATCACAGTCATCATCCTGGCCGTTACATGCTTCTTGGCCAAGAGGCATCACCGCACCGTAACACAAGCCCCATACCCCGCCTTCACATGCCTGAAGTCCTGTTCGACAAATACCATCATTGCTATTTGGCCCACATAAGCGTTCTTCTCCAGGAGTACAAGCACATGGCAAACCATTGGACGCAAAGCCGTTATCAATGAGCCCGTCACAGTCATCATCTTCACCGTTGCAAATCTCAATTCCTTGGCCTTGTCCAAAACGAATGGTTACCCAAGTACTGCCTCCCTCAAACGTGTATTGGCACTCTTCCAAACCTTTTGTACAAATTCCTAAATCAGTTCCAATATCTCTCTGCGTCCCAATAACACAATTACAAAGTGGTTCACCTTCGTCGCCAGGTTCACAATCCCAATCTACTTCGTCACAGTTTGGATCAATGAGATCCTCGTCAGCGCGGCGGTGGTGTATGGATGCATCATGTATCGAGCAATCACTCACATCGCCATCGCCATCACCGTCGGCGTCTTCCTGGCCTGGATTTGGCAGTGCTGAATTATCACCCTTATCACCAATTCCATCATTATCGGTATCTTCTTGCCCTGGATTATATATCGTCGGCAAATTATCACAGTCATCACCTACGCCATCATCATCCGCGTCATTATGCTGATGTTGACTTTCCGCCACTGGTTTGTGTCTACACTTATCGGCACCATCTGGAATTTCATCAAGATCTCCATCAAATCTATTATCATCATACGGAAAAGCATCAGTAGTATCGGGAACCCCATCACCGTCGCCATCAGCAACAGCAACTGGCGGCACTTCTTCGCCATTATCATCATCCGGATTCATCATGTCGGGTGTCGGTTTGCCTTTACCAGGCCTAACTGGACTTTCTTCCGTAGAACATGCTCCCGCCAAAGCGGCTATCGCTAAAATTGCAGACATATTTCTGCGAAACCCATAACTCATGGACATGAGGGAAGGACCCTGCGATGTGGACGGTGAGCGGCTTCGTTTTCTTGGCGCCTCTGCCGGCCTCGCCTTAGGCTCACGATGAGACTCACGCGTTGGTTGGAACCAACCACTGACTTTTGAAGTTAATTTTGAAAGCATAAGAATAAAATCTAAAAGTTAATTCCTCCACCAACAACAACATTGGTGCTATTGGCAAAATCTTCTCTCGTGAGAACTCTATCAACGCCGGCCTCACCAAAAAATCGTTCTCCAAATCTTAAACGAGCACCAATTTTTCCTATAAATGTGGATTTGGCAGGCGCCGTAGCTCCATCATGCAGATCCACTTCCTCGGCTCGGCTACCTCCCATTCCAATACCGACTCTGGCTCTCAGCCAACTCCTTATGCGAGGCATCCAGCTCAATCCCACCGTGAGCGAATGCGTGGTCCTCGTAAATTCACGCCCACCGGCTTGTTGCACCACTCTTGATAAATCATAATCAGTTGCCAAAGCCAGCCGTCCCATGCCACCTTTTTCGGGAGTGGAACCGGTGGCTGGACTAAAATCGTTAACCAACAAAATACTGCCACCCGCTTCAAACCCTGCTCGATTCATTTCACTTACTCTGTCATTCATGGATATGGTATTCATCAACGCAACATGAACTTCTCCGCGCTCAGATTTTTTAGCCGGCTCCTCGGGTTCTGTTTCTACATGTTCTTCGTGCCAAGCGCCTGGAAGCAATGGGGCTGGAAGTATTGCAATTCGTCCCGCTTCATCCCTTCCGGCGGCGGTAAGTAACGCAATTAAGGTATGAGTATCCTCTCTACCATCACTTGCCCTAAAATCACAGTCAACTTGAATTTTGTCAGTTGCACCTGGAGTAATGGGTGCAGTGCCATCAACATGGAAAGTACCAGCACCCGCTGCCCGTCCGCCAACGGCATCGTTCAGCGTAACGGAATGCACTGTCGTTCCAGCCGCAGCCTCAACTTTTCTTGTCCATCCTATATATGAATCATCGGGACAAGCACCCACCAAACTAAATGGTCCTCCCGCCGTCAGAACAAGTTGCATGTGAGTGCTATCAACCACTTGTCTGCTCAAAATATACGGGGCATCGGCTGAATACCAACCCACATGATTTTCTGCGGCTGTTGCCGGTTCTGTTTTAGCAGCTTCAGCCTGTGCATCGGGAGTTGCAAGGAGTGCTGAACCAAGTGCCATGCCGGTAGCGAGTCGTCCAAATCCCATATTTATGATCGCCGGAGCGAGTAATAACGAGTAAAAGGGGTTTAATGTAGCACTATACTTGGAACTGTCAACATTTTCCTTTCATCATTTTTAAAATGGCAACAAACTGGTTCTTGGATTTTTCGGCCTCCTTTTCAAGTTTTTTTCGTATGCCTTCCATAACGGATACGTGGTGTTTTCTGTTGCTTATGATGTTTTGCACGGCACTCTTCAGTTCAGCAAAATTCAACTTTTCCAGATCAAAAACCTTAACTTCTGGAAACTCACTCCAAAAATCCTTCACTTTTTGCATGTAGGAAATCGGTATCACTGGTGTGCCAGAGATTATAGAAAGAATTCCCGCGTGAAATCTGGTCCCGATGACGAACTCAGCACCAATAATAACTTGCAATAAATCATTTATTATGTTTTTATACACAATTAACTTAATGTGTTCACTCAAGTGAGGTTGTGCACATAATTTGCTCAAAATATGAACATCGTTTTGCTGGCCGTCGGCAAACGGAATTAATATTATATTAAAGCCATTTTCTTTAACTAAAAAATTACATAGTTGAACAAAAATAGTATTCAATACAGCATCAAATTTTTTGTAACTTCTAAGAGAAATAGCGACGTACTTATTCGCCGGTTCTTGAATATGTAAATCTGCCTTTAGCCAAAAAGATAAGTCTGGAACTTTGTGAGACTGGACCCCCCAACTTGTTAAAAATTTTTGAGAAGGAATATCACGCACCGTTACAAGTGACGAAGATCTCAAAAGCCGTTTTACGAATATTTTGCTCAACCAATGGAGACTTCCCACGCTGAGGCCTACGCAAAGCACTGGTTTCTTAAGCCATTTAGCCATAAGCCCATGGAACGTCCAAAATAGAGCCACAAACGGCCCTTCCTCGTCACTCAAAAGACCACCGCCTCCTAGTATAAACACATCACAAGACCTCGCCATGCGGTATGGCTTTAACCAAAGCTGCGGGTGGAATATGGCCTTAATAAATGATCGTATTCCAAAAGGAAACAGCCTCCCCTTGCCCATCACCTCAACTTTGGCATCCGGCAAGGCTTCGCCAATAACCGTTTTAAGTCCTTCTAAAATGGCCTCATCCCCAATATTCTTAACGCCGTAATTGCCGCAAATAACGATATTCACAAAAAAAATCCTACATTATCGTAGGCATAGGGGCAAAGCGCTCGTAATAACATTCAATTATTTCTTTGGCGTCGTTTTCTCTTCTTTGAGATCGTACAATTTAAAGCTCTGTCCCAGCTTATCGCGCATAAAGTAGAGCTTTGCGCGGCGCACGCGAGACTTTTTCGTTACTTCAATTCGAGCAATGTTTGGCGACTGTAATGGAAAAATCTTCTCCACTCCTACGCCATCTACCACCTTGCGAACCGTTATTGTTTTGCCGGAACCGGTTCCGCTGCTTATCTTAATAAGGAGTCCTTCAAAGGCTTGGAGACGTTCTTTATCACCTTCACGGATCTTTTGTTGAACACGAACGGTATAACCGCTTCGCAGCTCCGGTAAATCCTTCTTTGCTTCTTGGAATTTAAAATCTCTCATGCAGGCGAGACTATACCCTGTCCTCTAAATACTTTTCAAGCTTATTTACCGCAATAATGTTTTCCGGGTCCTCAATGATGTCTCTTACGAACTTATCATTGATTTTTAAACGATAGATAAAATCCTCTTTAGAAATCACACTCATCTTTACCGGACGCTTCATTTCTAGCTCTCTGGTGACAAAATCCTCAAGTTCCTGTTTATCAATTCTACCTACAATAAAGAGGTCGGTAGGTGTATTTTTCTCCAAAAAGACGCCGGAAATAATGAGGAGATCAATTTCTCCCAGCTTTTGAAGTTTCTTCCCAATGTTCTCTAAGGTGCTGGAAGATTTAATAATAATAGAGCGAAGCTCATTAAAAAGGATGAAGTGTTTGTTAACGACATAGTACTTCTTTCTATTTTTAAAGCGAGAACGCAACAACCCTATCATTTTGAGGTTTCCCAGTTCTCTTCTAATAGAATTAATCTGCTCATCCAGTCTTCGGGTAAGTTCCCGTATAAAGAATTCACCATCGGGATTAAGAAGGAAGATCTCGAGGAGTTTAATTCGCGCCCCTGATGTAAAGAGTCTCTTGAGCATTTAATTTATTCACGTAGTGTGCAATGTATAAAAAAGTGTTTCAGCGGTCAAGGGGAGAAACAAGAAATTTGATCAACCACATCCCGCCGATAGTGGTTATTTCCTTTGTATAAAGCTTAAATTACGCAAAAAATCACCTTCAAAAAGAAAGTTAGATTCTCTTTCGTTATTTCAAAAACTTTGTATTATATCGAACAATTTTTTTATACATTCTACGCCATTCCACCCGGCTGCTCTTCTTCATCCTCTTGTGTACTGCGCAGCAAACTATTCAAAAAACCAAAGTAAAAGCCACCGGCAAAAATACCAAGTAGAGCTATGGCAAAAATAATAACGGTGCCATTGGTATCAATTTCGGAGAAAAAAACCGTAAAGCCGTTAAAGCTGGTTCCAAAGTTCTGAAAACCGATAATAAGGATAAGGACCGTAAAGATAATGGACCCTACGAGAAAAAAAGCTTTCATATGAATATGATACAATAATAAACCGCTTCCTACAAGAATAGAATTGTCATTGCGAGGAGCATGAAAGCGACGAAGCAATCTAGATTGCTTCGCTCCCAAAGGTCGCTCGCAATGACACTAATCTAAGAACTTCACGAACACTTTTTCGAGTAGCAAGTTGTTTTTGAGCCGTAAGTAGACCTCGCCCTGCTCCGCAATACTCTTTTCCATCTGCGCGCGTTTATCTTGTGGCGCGGCTTCTAACAGACGTTCCTGGGCTTTTTGCATCTCCTCCTCCGTAACCTCCAATCCAAGCGTCCTAAAGAGATGGTTCAAAATCAGACGGATTCGAATGCGCTTTTCGGCTTCGGCACCATATTCCTTGCGAATATCACGCTTCTCTTGCGACATTTTTTCCATGTAGGTGTCAAAAGAGAGACCGCGGCTCTCAATTTCTCGTTTTAAATCCTGCATCATAAAGTCAATTTCTTCGTCAATAAGCATGGGAGAGACCTCAAACTTAGCTTCTTTAAGGAACTTCTCCAGCAAGACGTTTTCGCGATCACGGCGGGATTCCGATGTCTTGCGCTTGTGAAGGTCAGTCTTAATGGCATCACGAAAATCCGGCACCGATTTTTTCTCACCCATGACTTGCGAGACAAAATCCTCATTCACTTCGGGGAAGATGGGCTCTTCTGCGCGTTTTACCTCCACTTCAAAGTTCACCGTTTTAGATTTAAGAGGTTCGTAATGAAAATCTTTTGGGAACTTTACCGGGAATTTTTTCTTCTCACCCGACTTCATCCCAACCAAATTTTCTTCAAAACCAGGAACCAGCGTCCCCTCGCCTACAAAAAGCGGATGATTGGCACTTTTGGTCTTATCTAAGGCCGCGCCGGCATCATCATAACCTTGAAAATCAACCTCCAAACGGTCGCCTTTTTGAATTTCCCGCTCCAAAGGTTTGTACGTAGCACGATACTTGCGCATCTCCATGACCACTTCATCAATTTCTTTATCCGTAATAGTTACCGCCTCAGCTGGGATCTTAATTTTTTCGACTCCCTTAAGCGTTACTTCCGGGAAGATCGCCGCGCGAGCCTCATATTTAAGTGGCGCTTTAGAAAGCACTTTCACATCCGGACGAGAAATAACTTGGAGTTTTTCACGCTTAACAGCCTCAAAATAACTGCGCGGAAGAGCAACATTCAGGACCTCCTGGAAAAAAGCATCCGGGCCAAGTTGGCTCATGACAAAGGCTTTTGGAGCCTGCCCACGGCGAAAACCAGGAATATCCATACGGTCCGAAATCCGACGCGTGGCCTCGGTCTCGTACTGGTCCATTAAGTCTTGGGGGACCTCAACCGTAATTTGAATTTCTGACTTCGGTAATTTTTTAATTTCAATAATCATCGCGCGAAACCCTAACATGAAACCACCAGATTGACAAGTAATTTTGATTCTACTATAATAATATAATTCATTTCACTAGGCCGAGCCTCAGCGCGGCTAAGCAAATAATGCCCGACGTCAGGTCGGGCAACAATGTATATGTCATCTCCTGGTCCATCATCCGGCCCCGGACACCACGGTCCCACGATTATTGTAAGTCGCCGGCAAAAAGCACTTGCAACACCGCATCATGCACCTGCTGGTACGCCTCATGCGGCACCTCCAGTGCCCAAGCAACCCAACGTCGTGTGGCAATTAGCAAAACACTATAAAGGGTATATTTTAGGCGCAGCCGGGCTAGCTGCCGTTGCTAGCGGTTATTTTGGATGGGTTGCCCCTGAGCTTGAAGAACGTGAGCAAGATGAAATCGCAGAGCATGCGGAGGAAGAACGCGCCAATCTTGAGAAGCAAAAGCCATTTGAACAAATCATCTTAAAAGCAAAATTGTGGCTCGCGGATGGCCATTTAATGAGCAGTATAGATCCTCATGTAGTTGTTGATGGCACCGGAACGCCTCGTGTATCTAAGCTTACCTGGCAGGAGTTTGATGCCACGAGTGAAAATATTCGTGGCGTTGGCCTTATTACCGTGACAAGCGCCGATGGAACGGAAGTGAGTTATACCACCGAACTCGTTTTTGCTTCTTCGGAAGCGCAGGAACAAGAAATCAAGGCTCAACTCAATCCAAAATAAAATTATTTTTCCATGGCATCTACTCCAGCACATTCACCGGCGGGCCACGCGGAACATCATCATCGCCATCATGATATTGATTCGCGAGAGTTGATGGAACAAGAACGCGGAAAAATTCCAAAAGCAGAAGTAATGGAGCAGTTTGAAAATCTGCCACCCGCATGGAAAGAAAAAGTTTGTGAAATTTTAACGGGAAGTCCAACTGGTCATCCCGACGAGCATAACCAAGAACATTGGATGCTTATTTATTATGTGAGCACCCTCTATGACGCGGATCTGGCTAAAGCGGCTGAGTGGCTAGATGCGCAAGGCGACACTTACAAGCAAGCACTGGCTCAGCATGTTACCGGCGATCCAAATGGAACGGTGGATTTTACTAATCCAGCATTCGCTGATCGGCATGTATGGGAACAGTGGCTCATACAAAAAGCTGGACTAGAAACCACCGGTCGTTTTGCCACGGTTTTTGTGGATGTGTATGACAAACAGTTAAAGCCGGGAACAAAGTTACCGGATATATCAGTACCCATACCAACATCGGGTGATATTATCAAAAATATTTCTGGAGCTTTGCACTCCGCAAAACAAAAACAAGCTCACTTCTCCCTGCTTCAAACGCAATTAGGAACAATCATTTATGTAGCTCGGCAATATCATCTGTCTGTCCAACCACTTTTATATAAGCTGCTCACCGCCGGAGACAAACTGGAAAGAGTTTTGAGGACTCCAGCAAAAAAGGCTGTTCCTGCAGGTCCAAATGGCCCAGAGATCCCAGCCACCGATGAAATACTCATAGATCTTGTAACTCTTAACGTCGAGTTAATTGAATTTTTTGATGCCGTAGAGGCAAAAAAGAAAGCTAGCACAAGCGCTCTTCGTGCTCCAGGTCAACCCATGGCAGGAAGTGAAGTGGTGTATCTCTGCACAAAAAAAGAATTTGGAACCACCAAGCGAGATGATGCTTTAGAAAGAGCTACTACTGAAAACACCGCCCATTTTGCTGTGGGATTAACCAGCGTGGATTTTGGTGGCATAGGCAGAGTAAAAACCAGCGGGATAGTTCAAAGAGCAAAAGATGAAGCGGGACGGGCTGGAAAAATGGCAGTGGGTTTCGCAAAAGATCTGTTGCGCTCCGGGGCTGGCAGTGTGCTCAAAGAGTTTCCGATTTTTGCCGGCCTTGATGCCGGTTCTGGTGACCATTTGGATCATCAATTAAAGGATGTTCCAACTCCGAAAGTGGCTGAACTCATTGGATACCTTCGTTATGTGGCCACCGAAAAACGTGCGGAGGCCAAAATTAAAGGTGGCGTAAAAGTGACCGGCCTGGACGAGTTACAACAATTTGTACGCGCCATGGAAGATATTCTTGCAGAACGTTTAAAAACGGAAATACTCAAAGGTGATGCTAAAGATGCCTGGAAGAGAACTTCAAGTGTTTTAACCGATAATCTTTTTGATCCGCTAAAACATGTGGCTCATGATCCCAGGAAGATAAAAGAACATCTCAAGCATATAAAAGCGCCTGAACATGCTCATCCAAAAGAATCCTCCGGGATTGTCAGCCTTGTGAGAGACCAGTTTAAAAAATATGGTTTATTAGGAACCATTGCTCATTTTGCTGACATTCGAGAACTTTGGCAGGATTTAACAAAAAAGAGTAAGGGTGGCGGCGACAGCGCGAAAAAACCGGATGGTGGCGGACATGACCCTCCCCATTAGGTAGATGGCTTGAATAAGCCACTTTTTATATGAAAAGTCTGCCCGGGCAGGCTGTGAAATTCTCCCCAACAGCTAGCCCTTGAACAAAGTGGCCTTTTAAGGTATAATATTTAGATACAT
>JBBTWV010000084.1:0-17353 GCA_038062615.1 Patescibacteria group bacterium
ATCCTAACACCCATCAAAGGTGTTAGGACTGTTCCATCTGCTTTACATTACCCCCGGCCAACAGATTGCCACATCTGTTCTTTTATGGTAAAATGCAAGGATGGCGTCATAAAAATAAATATATGTCTGAGGGCGAACCACAAAAACCGTTTCCGGTTGAGAATGCACGATCGAGTTCTGAGTACAACGAGATGAACATGCATCTGTTAAACGAAGATTCAGCAGAAATTTGCACACTGGATGAGATGATGGTGATGGTAGAGGGCGAAGGGAATAATTATTATCTCACCAAGAGCGCCTTTGAAACATATGTAAAAGAATTTGGGAATGGGGATCTTGAAAAAGCGGATCTTGCGCTCATGCAAAAAATAAAAAAGATGGAATCGCAAATTGCCGCGTTAGTGGCGCGGTCGCCTGATCCACGATTTAAGCGAAATTTTAAACTTTCTGATTACGGCGGAAGAGGAATGCACACCGAGGCCTACCTAAAAGAATATACTGATCCGCTCTATAAAAAAACATACATGCGGGGATATACCCGCTGGACGGGGCCGAATACACCTGACGGCTACATGGATCTTGCCAGCGGAGAGGTCACCCACGTGCCCTTTACCCAGCGAACTTTTGAACTCCATCCGGCGTATGCCTCCATGCGGACGATTGGTGATTTTTTGGACACACCCTCCCCGGAATTTTGGAACTGGAAACGCTCACAGGCGCTGGCATATTATTCAACTCTCTTGAACCAACATTATTTGCATATGGAAAGGCTATCCGCCGCGCAGCAAATTGAAGGGCGATTCCCCGGCATATATCAAAAAATAGACAAAATGCTGACCCGAACGGAAGAAATCTACCGCACGGCAGAGAGTCAGGGGAAACTAAAAAAAGAGCCGCGGGAACCTATTAGCGACCTCTATGACTGGGTTGCCGTTCATCAAGAATTTAAAGAAGTGGCGGAAAATTACACCAAGTTATTTTCTAAGGACGGAACGGTAGAATCTGCCGACAGAGAAGTTGTTGAACTCATTAAAAAACTTGAGACGCCGAAAGTTGTGGAGTATATGAAAGTGTTGAATACAGAACCCGTAAAGAACCCTTACTACCCTGATGCTCATAAACACTTTACTGATGAGCAGTTGCGTGCCGAGCTCAATGAATTGCTGGCTCCGAAGTTTAAGAGAATCCCACAGGACGCGCCGGGCGATAAACTCCGAGAAGAATACATTGCCGTTATCGCTTCCGACGCTTTTATACCAGGGGTAGAAGAATATGCCGGTGTACGCGCCATATTAGAGGCGCTACTCAAAAAATCGTCACAAGATTTATCAAGCGAGACGGCGCAAATGTATATTCCGGGAGATCCGCAAAGTAGAGGTGAACGCCTGTTCCATCTTGCTAGACTTGTGGCCGTTGCGCAGAGCGTCGCTCGGACGGATATCAGTGGCTTTATCAGAGAATTCCGTGATAAACATTCAGAGGCCCTTCGCGTGCACGCACAGGAACAACTTAAAACACGCAAAGAGATTGATATTTTGAAAGGATCCGTGGAAGAAAATTAAAGCATGTAGTCCTTCGACAAGCCCTGCCTACCGGCAGGCAGGCCCAGGATGACATGCTTTTCTACTCTCGCATTGCCGGTTTTTCTGTAGATTTGGATATCGTTTTTGCTAAGCCGTTATGGGAACGTTCACCGGGCTCGGTTTCTAAAAGTTTTTCAGCTGGTACGTACAAATGTTCCAGTTTGAGATCCTTGGCCACGGATTCGTAGGTAATTTTGCCGCGGAAGACGTTGAGACCGGCGCGTAGGCCCTCATTTTTCTTGAGAGCTTCAATGATGCCGTACTCACCCATCTCTAGAATGTATGGAAGCGTTGCGCTCGTGAGAGCTTGCGTGGACTGGTGGGCAACTTGGCCGGGCATGTTGGTAATGCAACAGAAAATCTTGCCGTTGAGGTCGTAAATAGGATGGCGATGCGTTGTTGGCTTGGAGCCCCAAATGCATCCACCTTGATCTATGGCTACATCTACCACGACGGCGCCGCGCTTCATGGAACCGATCATTTCTTCACTCACCACTTGCGGCGCCTTAGCTCCCGGAATCAGCACTGCGCCAATGAGTAAGTCCGCTTTGGCAATCCACTCAGCCAAAATTTTTGGCGTAGAAAGTTGGACGGTTACGTTCTTCATGAGTTTGGTGCCCAACCTTTCGCTGAGCGCCTCCTTGGATCTATCCAGGGCTTTTTGATTGATGTCCAAAACGGCTACGCGGCCACCCATGCCTCCGGCGGTAAGCGCGGCGGTGGTGCCAACAAATCCGGCGCCCACTACTACCGTAAGTGCGCTTTCAGCTCCATCAATATGCCCCAGTGTTACCCCCACGCCGCCATGTTTCTTTTGCAAATAGTGGGCGCCGTACTGGCATGCCAACACTCCGGCTACCTGGCTCATAGGAGCCAACAGTGGCAAACGTCCATCTTTTAAAACCGTCTCGTACGCAATCGCGGTAATGTCATTTTCCAAAAGTTTTTCCGTCAACTTAGGATCTACACCAGAGAGGTGCAAATACGTAAAAAGCGTCTTGCCCTTAAAGAGATCCAGCCAGTAATACTCGGCCTCCACCGGCTCTTTAATCTTAATAATAAGGTCGGCACGCTTCACAATTTCGTAAGCGCTATCCAGCAGTTTTCCCCCGGCTTCCTCATAGAGGTGGTCAGGAAAACCCGAACCCCACCCTGCCTGGCGCTCCACAATAACGGTGTATCCCGCATTCACAAGATCGGCCACGCCCTTGGGCGTAAGCCCGACGCGGTTCTCGTTATCCTTTACCTCTCGCAGGGTTCCAATAACCATTGGCTCGAATGTATAGAGGACAAAATGTTTCCGCAAGGTTTTTTGTATCAAAAAACCACCTTTCGGAACGCTCCGCAAGGCCTTTTCTGCCCTTACACAACGCATTATTCCATCACCGTAGAATATGGTGAAAGATCAGTAAGCCTTTTTCTTTTTGACCTTTAGCTCGACGCGTAACGAACCACGATTATCGTGAGCCTCCGCAATGTAATTGTCGTTACCAAAGTTGCGGCCGCAGGACGCAATGCCGGTAGTTCTCATAGCAGCATCTGTTTTAACCCATGCCCAGCCATCCACCCCCCCCTTATCTCTTTTATTAACTTTTCATTAAATTTTGGATCTGCTAAATCCACACCCAGGACTTTCGCAATATCAGTGGCATTGCCGTTACATGTTTCATTAGGATGATTTTCTGCCAACGATCTTTGTGCTTCTGCATCGAATACGATATTTCTATGGTCTTCGGATACCTCTTTGTAGTCGCCCCAAGCGGAAGCAAAAATAAATTCATCGTTTTCTTCACCAAAAACATTCATCTTATGACCTTTTTCATCCAAGGCCTGAAGTTTTCTCATTGATTCCGGATCGGCTTTGAGTGATGTTTCAACATCCACCCATTGAACACGTCTATGTAATAGTGAAAGATAGCCGAAACGTGCTTTAAATTCACTAAGCCACTTTTGTTCCGGGGAAAGTTCTGCAGCAGGTGCTCCAGCTTCTACAACTTGAGGCCTTGCCGCAGCATTTAATTTTGATCCTTCCTCACACCACGTAATACGGCTATTTCTTGCGCTACCGCTCCAGGATTTACACTTGCAACCCTGCTTAATATTCTCCGTAAAGCACCCTCATCAAGTCCATCAATTTCCATCTGTAGGTCTCCTGAGGCCATAATATTTTTTTTAAAAATTATTATTCCTAAGCTTAACACTAGTTCACACTTTTGTCAAGAGCACGCCGCCATAATAACCCTACCGTAGGCTTTCTATCGCCTTTTTTCTATCTGTTGCGCCAAAAACATACGAACCCGCCACCAAGATGTTTGCACCAGCTTTTACCGCAATTTTGGCCGTTTTTTCGTTAATTCCCCCGTCCACCTGAATGTTGAGCTTGGGGGCTCGCCTTCGCAAATCTTCCATTTTTGGGACCACTGATTCAATAAACTCCTGTCCGCCAAAACCCGGGTTCACCGTCATAAGCAACACCATGTCCAAATCGCCCAAAATAGGCTCGATACTATTAAGTGGCGTTGCAGGATTAAGCGCGATGGCAGCCTTCATTCCCAGTTTTTTTATTTGTTGGATGAGGCGATGGAGATGGTGAGATGTTTCTTCGTGAAAAGTAATATAGCAGTCGTCGTTTCTTCCATGCGCTTTTTTAACCGCCGCGGCAAAATCCTCAAAATAATCCTGAGGATTTTCAATCATCAAATGAATGTCCATCGGTTTGCCGCACTGCATTTTTGCCACCACCGGCGCGCCAAACGTAAGGTTCGGCACAAAATGGCCGTCCATAATATCCACATGAATCATGTCCGCATACGGCTCAACGGTTTTGATTTCTTCGTTGATGCGGCCAAAGTCGGCGGAAAGGATGGAAGGAGCAATGAGTACGTCCATAGAAAATTATGATTTTTTTTCGATTTTATTGACGCGCCTTACATGGCGCTCCTCAGCCTCAAACTTGGTCTGCAAAAATATATCCACCATAGGAATCGCAATATCCATTTTTATAACGCGGCCACCCAAACAAAGAACATTCGCATCATTATGCTTGCGAGACATTTCTACCGTCGCGGGACTTTCACACACCGCCGCGCGAACACCGGTAATTTTGTTGGCCGCCATACACATTCCCACACCCGTGCCACATACTAGAACTCCGTGAGAACCCGGATTTTCGCGAACTTTTTCGGCCACTTCGTGTGCAATATCTGGGTAATCCGCCGGCGGTTCTACGGCAAAAACTCCAAGATCCACCACCTTTTGATTGTTGCCCGTTAAGTGTTTTTTGATGGCGTCCTTAAGCGGAAGCCCTGCGTGATCGGAGCCAATATATATAGTACTCATGGGTTTACAAGGGGGGTTAAGGGTTTGCCAACATGGACATTATGGATAACGTCCGCCAAGAGCGGCGCAATAGAAAGAATTTTCATATTCGGCAGCATTTTTGCTTTAGAAATCGGAATCGTGTCGGTGAAAATAATTTCGGTAAATTTGGCGGCGCGCAGTTTTTTGTGGGCATCTAGCGAAAGTACGGGATGCGTCGCCGCAAGGTAGATTTCTTTATTGGCACCATTCTTGCGCAAAACTTCCGCGCCGTTGGCCACGGAGCCAGCGGTATCCACCAAGTCGTCATACAGTAAGCAGGTGCGGCCTTTTACATCTCCCACCAAATGAGTGACTTCAGAAACATTATGTCCGGATCTTAATTTATTCAAAATAGCCAAGTCGGCATCCAAAAGTTTGGCTAACCGCTGAGCTTCTTTGGCACTTCCCACATCCGGCGCCACCACCGTTAAATCCTTCAACTTCTTCTTTTTAAAATACTGCATAAAGAGGCTGCGTGCGTTTAAGTTATCCACCGGGAAGTCAAAAAATCCTTGCTCTTGGTCGCAGTGGAGGGTGAAGGTAATAAGGTGATCCGCCCCCGCCTTAGAAACCAAGTCCGCCATGAGCTTGGCAGTAATGGGCTCGCGCGGAGAGGCCACACGATCCTGACGAGCATAAGGAAAGTACGGAATAACTACATGGACCTTAGACGCAAACGAGCGCTTAAAACTATCGAGCATAATAAAGAGTTCCATCATGTCTTCATTCACATTTTGCGTGCCAGTTTGAATGAGGTAGACGTCCGCATTGCGCACCGTTTCGCCCGGTTTGGCATAAATTTCGTTACTGGCAAAACGCCGGATATCGATGGGTGCAAGCGGTGTTTTGAGAAGTTTAGTTACCGCCTGTGCCAAGGCAGGATGAGAAGATCCAGCAAAAATTTTGAGCTGCTGTGAGGTCATATTTCTGAGTTTTTATTGTAGCACAAAATTTTATTTTCAGGCTGCGTCCAAACCTCGCTCCACTTCCACGTGAACCACCTGTCTCCTATATTCTCTGTCCGCACTTTCCATGGCCGGATCCAGAATCTCCCTCGCCTGTTTAACAAAATCGGCAGCACCATCAAATCCCATTTTCCCCAAAACATAATCTGCTTTTTGGTCTGGAGTAGAGAGCTTTGCAAGATGCAGACGAACCGATGGCTTCAGGGCATTCTTGTTTTCCTTAGCTGCTGGCCCAGCTACCTGGAATTGCACCAATTCTCTTTTGTCTAAATCCTTCACATCATCTTCTGTATCTAGGCCGCAACACATATCACCAAATATTTCCGCAAATCCACCTTCTCCTTTAGGCAGTAGAAACAACGCGGAGACCTTATCAAGACGAATCCGATCAAGTTCCTGTGGAGTATCAACCTCTCCAGGAGTGAGTGCGCGTACAATGGCTCCAATAACAGCGCCCTGAAGTTCTAACTTTTCGGCCCAAACAGGATTGGCACCTGGAGTTATAATATGGGGATTACTGGCCTCTCTGTGACTTCCCCCTGTATCAAAGCCAACATAGCCACTTAAATCCGCTGAGCTTAGTCTTCCACCGCCTTCATCCAAATGACTCATAGAAATTTGAATTACTTTCCTGTAATTATACCATATCGAAACCATATGGCGCAAATATGGATAGAGGGCCTGAATAAGCCAAAAGATGATGTCATTGCGAAGGAGCAAAGCGACTGAAGCAATCTAGATTGCTTCGCTACGCTCGCAATGACATTCATTTCTTAATTTTTTCCCCACCAAGCCTTTACCTGGGAATACACCCCTTCCCCGTCAAACTGGTATTTTTTGTAGAGGTCAGCCGTTTTTCCTGATTCACCAAAGGCGTCTTTCATTCCAATTCGGTGAAAAGTTCGGGCCTTGGTTTGCGTGAGAACATCCGCCACAGCCCCGGCCAAACCGCCGGTAATTTGATGATCTTCCGCCGTCACCAGCATTTTTACCTTCTGCGCGGTTTCTTCCACCAGCCGTGCATCAATGGGTTTAAGCGAACTCATATTCACCACCCTCACCGAAATTCCTTCGCTCCTTAATTTTTCTGCGGCCTGCAATGCGCTGCCAACA
This sequence comes from Patescibacteria group bacterium, assembly GCA_038062615.1. Lineage (GTDB taxonomy): Bacteria > Patescibacteriota > Gracilibacteria > UBA1369 > UM-FILTER-53-11 > JBBTWV01. The sequence continues at coordinate 7,022 of JBBTWV010000084.1, forward strand.
AGGCTTCCCACCGCAATAATTCCAATATCGTCACCTTCTGTAAGTACGCTCCCCTTGCCGATTTTAAACTCATACTTGTCATCATAAATTTGCTGGACGGGCTGACGCCCTAAACGAACATAGGTGGCGCCATAGTCTTCTAAAATTACCGGCAGCATTTTTTTCATCTCCATCGCATCGGCCGGGCAAAAAACTTTCATATTGGGAATCACGCGCATAACAGCAAAATCTTCCAGAGCTTGATGTGTGGCACCGTCCTCACCAATTTGAATTCCACCATGGGAACCAAAAAATTTTACGTTTAAATTGGGGTAGCAGACGCCGTTGCGAATCTGCTGCCATCCAATGCCTGTTAAAAAAATCGCAAAAGAACAAGCCACCGGAAGTTTTCCAGCCATGGCTAAACCCGCAGAGGTATCCACTAAATCTTGCTCGGAGATTCCAATATTAAAGTGGCGATCCGGGAATTTTTTCTCAAAAAAATGCGCCATCACGGAAGTGGTGAGGTCGGCATCTAAAACTACCAGGTTTTTATATTTTTCACCGGCCAGTGCGAGGGCTTCGCCAAAAGCTTTACGCGTAGCAACAGGATCTCGTGAGGCAGAAGGAGCAGGCATGAAGGGAGTATTTACTTGTTCTCTGCAAATGTATCACCGCGTTTTACGCCCTTTGTGGAGATAAAGCCATCTTGGACTTCCAGCGCGTAGGTCGCCGGCTGTTTGGAAGGATATGAAGGGCACTGCGCCACCTTACAAGGTTGCATATGCTCCACCATGCTCACGACTTCTTGTTTGCTGTTGAAATAAATAATGTCGAGCGGGATGAGCGTATTTTTCATCCAAAACTGGCGCGGCTGTTCATCTTCAAAAATAAAGAGCATGCCCGCGTCATCTTCCAGCTGATTGCGTTCCATAAGGCCCTGCTCGCGTTCGCCTTCGCTGTCGGCTACTTCCACAACCAGCGGCACCTTTTCGGCACCCACGCTCAGCGTAATATTTTTGGTAGATAGCTTGCCGCTTTTGACCTTAGAGAAAAGCCCCGAAACCCAGTCAGTTGCAAAACAACCGGAGAGCAGAAGAACTAAAGCGATGGTGATAAGAATTGTTTTCTTCATGACTTGCGCGGATTATAACTCAACGCTTCCTGCCTTTCAACGCATGCGCCGCATTTGCCACAGGGATTTTTGAGGCCTTTATAGCAAGTCCAGGTTTCTTCAAAGGGGACTTTGAGCTTCTTGCCGATTTGGGCGATTTGGCCTTTGGTAAGGCGTAAAAATGGCGTGTATATGCCGATTTTTTGATAGTTGGCTACCCGCGCGGCGGCTTGCATCGTCTTGATGAATGCCGGGCGACAGTCAGGATAAATAGCATGATCCCCGGCGTGGACGGCCATAGCCACGCGATCAAACTTTTGGGAGACGGACTGCGCAATGGCGAGTGCCAAAAAAATCATATTGCGATTCGGCACCACGGTGGAGCGCATGGTTTTGGCTCTATAATGGCCCTCCGGAACTTTTATTGGGGATGTGAGTGAGGAGCCCTGCATAAGATTTTTTACCGCGGTAATATTTACAATCTGGTGCGAAACTTTTAATTTTTTGCAGATTTTCTGCGCGGCTAAAAGTTCTTTTTTATGACGCTGGCCATAATCAAAAGAAAGGCAGTGCACTTTATCTCCTTCCGCGTGCAGTTTGTAAAGCAGCGCGGTAGAATCCAGGCCTCCGGAATAAATAAGAATGGTCTTCATGGCCCAGATGATACGGAAAATCGCACATAACCAAAAGTCCTATTTTGTGATTGTAGATCTCATTAATAAGCTTCGAGGAGAGGCTCGTGCGCGGCAATACTGGGGTGATTTTAAGCGCAACTTGAGGAGGAAGAATTTTCAGTTGTACGAAAAAATCGTACAACTGAAAATTGAAGCACCGGACGGCAAACTCTACTTAACCGATTGTGCGGATAAGCGCACTCTTTTTGCCATAAGTGCGGAGGTGAAAAGCCCTAGAGAAAGGCTTAGCGGGCTCTTTGATTCTCCCAGGCAAGTACATGAAGTCGAGTGGTGAAGCGGTATCCACGCAGCTGGCAATATTCCATAATAAGTGGCTGTTTTTCCAAAACCTCTTTGCGCGTCGCACCCTCTGGCATGAGAAAAATTTTATCTGTCGGCAGCTGATACTTCTTAATGAGTTCCTCCACTTCCTCAAAATCCCCTTCACGGCAGATCACAAATTTATAAACGCATTTTTCATTCATGGTTTTAAGCGCATACGGTGCATTACCGGAGTTGCTCGTTTTATACGAGACGGTAAATAAATCAACATCATCAAAGCACTTCACTTCCTGGCTCCCATTCGTTTCCACCTCAATATAATAACCAGGAAATTCCTTGCGGATAGCGCTCATAACCGGCTGCTGCAACATGGGTTCGCCGCCTGTAATTACGAGATGTTGGCACTCTGGATATTTACGAATTTCCGCAAAAACACGGCTTAAATCTGCCTCCACATTATCCAGAAGATCTGGATGCCACGTGTACTTAGTATCGCACCACGTGCACTTTAAATTGCAATTTCCAAATCGCACAAAAATAGCAGGCTTGCCCGCGTTAAGCCCCTCGCCCTGGATGGAATAAAAAATCTCGTTGAGAATCATACTTTAAACTCTTTGCGGCAGATGGTTTTTACATTTCCGCGCACATTCATAGCGACTTCAATGCGTACTTTTTTGGGTTTCACGGCCTTCAAAAAATCCGCAAAAATCACTTCGGTAATCGCCTCATGGAAAATCTTCACATCCCTAAAAGCGTTGATATAAAGCTTAAATGACTTGAGCTCCAAGCAAACTTTATTAGGAACATACTGAATTTCCACACGTCCAAAATCCGGAAAATCAGAAAAAGGGCAGATGCAGGTGAGCTCAGGCGTAGAAATGGAAATCCAGTGCTCGCCGGGCGTGAGGGATTCAAAATCAAACGTAACGAGCGGCGCCGTTTTTTGCAGATGCGCTCGAAGTTTTTTGGTATCCGCCTGTTTATAATCCTGGCCCTCGTGGTAGAGGCCAGATTTTGGCTTAGACATGCGCCTACTATACTACAATTCCTTTAACTCCTTCTCCAAAATGGGAATGGCCACCGCCATCTCCTCTTTAGAAAGCGCCACGCCATGGTAGTTGGCTTTGTGTTCGGCAAACGGTACACCCTTGCCTTTTACCGTCTCGCAAACAATCACCGTGGGCTTCATCTTCATTTTCCAGGCGCGGCGAACGGCATCGCGCAGTTCATCAAAATTATGTCCGTCGGCCACATTAATCACATTCCAGCCAAACGCGGCAAATTTGGCACCGATTGGTTCTACCGGCTTAATGGCACGCACAAAATTGGTCTGCTGTAATTTGTTGCTATCTATAAAAACTGTGACGTTATCCAGCTTGTACTGTGTGGACGTCATGGCAGCCTCCCAAACTTGGCCCTCTTGCAATTCGCCGTCGCCCATGAGGACGTAAATGCGATTGGGTTTTTTGTCCATTTTAAGCGCTAGAGCAATGCCGTTTCCAAATGAGAGCCCCTGGCCAAGCGGCCCGGTAGTGGCCTCAATCCCCGGGATTTTATTTACGGGGTGGCCTTCCAGTAAGCTGTTGATCTGCCGCAAGTGATTGAGTTCTTCTTTTGGGAAAAAATCCAAGTGCGCAAGAACCGAATACAGCGCCGGACAGCCGTGCCCCTTGCTCAAAATAAAATAGTCGCGACCTTCCCACTGCGGTTTTTTAGCATCCACATGCATGATTTTTTGGCCGTCAATATCGCCAAAATAAAGGAGAGTAATAATATCAATGCAAGAAAGCGAGGTGGTGGCATGGCCAGAATTGGCCTTGTGCACAGCCCACAAGATGTCTATGCGGAACTGCGTAGCGAGTTTTTTGAGTTCAAGCGTATTCATAATGCTTATGCTCGACCTTCGCTCAGACTGGCCAAGCCAGATCTTCACTCGGTCTCGCGGCGGCACTGTGTGCCGCCTAATAATACAACCTTACTATAGACACATCCTTACACTCCTTCAACAACTGCGCATTGCTCTTTTTGAGGACGGGGTGCGTAAAAGCAGGCGCGATTTCCCAAAGTGGCTGGAGAACAAAAAGCCGATTTTGCATTTCTGGATGCGGAATAACGAGCTGTGGCGTATTGAGTATTTGGTTACCGTAGTAAAGAATATCAATGTCTATTGGGCGCGGTGCGTTTTTTTGATGTTCCGGCGCACGTCCCATTTGCTGTTCAATGGCCTGGCAAAGTTCAAAAAGTTGCTCCGGCGTATGCGTGGTTTCAATACTCAAACAGCAGTTCAAAAACCAAGGCTGATTACGGTCGCCCACGGGTTCCGTTTCATAGAGCGAAGAAACTTTTTTGGTTTCGCCAGCAACTTTTTGTAGCTCATTTACGGCCAAGTTAACTGCCGCAAAGCGATCACCAAGATTTGAACCGAGAGATAAATAAGCAAGCATGATAATGTCAGTATATGCTGTGTTCTTGAAATTTTCTGTCTATATTATGCGCTATAACGTGGTGCTCGTGGCAAAGCGGAGCAAGATAGTGAGGGTTGTGGCTTTTCGAGAGGGAAAAACGCGTGGAGTGATGGATCTCCTCGGCGTCTTGTTTACATGCTGCAATGGCGCATTTTTTGCCATGCTCTTTTTTGAGGACTTCGCGAACACTCACCGGAATATAGCGTGATTGGACCTGCGGCAACTGCGAAGCGATTTTTTCTTTTTCTTGCGCAATTTCCATGTCACGTTTTTCAAGAAATTCCTGAAGTAGCGCGTTGACGTCTATGCCTTTGGTTTGAAGCTCGAGGAGTTTTTTGTAAATTTCGGAAGAAAGTTTTAATTCGTCCGCGCTTGCTCCCAAACTCCCCCCTTCCGCGCCGGCAGTTGACGTTTCTGTTTTTGATGATGGATTCGTGTGCCCGGGCACAGATTGAGGAGCGCTTAATGCTTCGGATAAGCCGTTTTGCATCTCTAAAATCGCCGTGGTATTTTCTGACTCCTCGACGGTTTCGGCACTCAATTTTGTTGCATTTTTTTCGTCGCGAATGAGGGTTTCGAGGGCGTTTTTTGGCAATGTCCTGACTTGCCCTGCCCAAAACTCTTGATTTTCTACCGTCACAACGGACGCAATGCGTGCTAATTTGTGGATACTCACCGCGCCGTTTTCCAGCATAGCTTTCAAAAGCGGTTTATCTCCGAATCGCTCCTCCAGATTAAGTACGCGGCGCACTTGCTCTTCGCTCATCCCGGCTAGTTTTGCAGCAAAAACAAAAATCGAACTAAACCCCTTCTTGATGTGCAATTTCCTGCGTGCCACTTCCGGCAACAAACCGGCAAATTTTTGCCGCCACAAACGAGCGTGCTGGCCATACTCTTGGCAGAGGGTAAAAAGTTCGCGGTCAGTCATAGCGGTGGGCGTTTTTTGCATCATGGGCTGGCTGGTTATATGAGTATATGCTCATATTATAAATAGGCGCACTATAAAAGCAATAATTGAGCATCCATTGCACTGGAAATTAGCAAAAACTATGCCGAAATAAACTTCGCATAACATGGGCGGGGGGCGTCCAAATAAATTATTTTGAATCAACCGAAGAATTTTCTCTTTAAATACCATCCTACTGCCCCCAATGTTCCACCTCCAATAACTATGCTCCCTGCTGTTGTATCTTCTTTTTTGCTTTCTGCTTTAACGGGTGGCTGGTTCTTGTATTCAGGCGCTGGCACGGTGTACCCAGTTCCGCCTTCTCCATAACGACTGTGAATGGGTTCTTCGGGTTGTGGTAGTGCTTTTGCTTTATGGCAATGATATTCGCCGTATGCTAGTCCCCAATTTGGACAATTGGTTTTGCACGTATGACATCCAGAAGAGTTGGTTCTCCCGGGGTGAGCAAGCGCCACAGAAGAAAGGAGCAGCAATGCGATAAATGCCAGTGTTATTTTTATGTTGATCAACCTGTGAATAGGAGGATAATTAGCCAGCATTAGAACAATTATGATTAAGAATAGATTAGTTTTGTCGTCGATGGGCGTCCTTGTAATTCTTTTGATAACTGGAAGTTTATGTACATACTACCTATATATTCTCCCAAAACAGAATGAAGAGAAGATTGCTTTTGAAAAACAGAAGTATGAGGATGAGAAAAATAATGAGTATGTTAATGGTATTGCGAGGCAAGCTTGCTTGAATGAAGCCGACAGAATGTTAATAAAAAGTGTCCGAATTATATGCAGAAGTGACCCATTATTGAATGGAGGTGATGAGACAATCTGCGATAGGGGTGGAATTGAAGAAGTAACAACATTTGTGAATGCCTCCAATCATACCAACATTAAAAATGCTCTAGCAGCAAAAGAAGAGGAGAAGACAGCGTGTCTTAAGAGATACCCAGCAAATTAATGAAGGTAGCCCAGAAAAGCAGGATAACTTTTGGGATTATTTCTCTCGCCCTAATAGTTTCCGTATTAAATTCGGGTACCTGCCAGACCGTAGTGAGTATGTTGCTTTCATTTTTCCAATGGATAAACAAGATCCCCATTTTTAGTTGTAACTTTATATAGCGAATCGAAGTAGCTTTCATTAAGTGCATGGATAGCCCTTATGTCCTCCAGTATCTTTCGCTTCCATTTTCTGGATATATCTTCATAGGCAATTTTGTAAAAAACTTGGAGTTTTGTAACGAACTCTTTATCCTGGGATGCTGACAATGTATCGAACAGAGCTAGTCTATCTATATCTCTGTCTGTGTATCTGAATTTATGGACATGGCGTCCGCGCACCATTTTGTAGTGACCAAAGAAGTTAGCTACTAATAGCCTTAGCTTATCTATGGTTTCACTCACTTGAGTCCCAATCCGCGGTGATTTTTTATAAAGTTTTTCAACAACATTTAAATATGACTCCAGTCTTAGCCTAAAAATATAGAGCTCCTGCAAATAATTCTCAATATGGTATTTGAGGTAGTCATATTGAGACACTTTCTTTTTAAAAGGAAAAACATTTAGGTACACAATGAAGTTTTGTATTGCCCTATAAGAAGTGACTATTTCCGAGAATGATCTGAATAATTTTGCGGCGAATAATTCTGCATAATTTAACTCTCTTGGCCCCAGAGAACGCGGCCCATCCCTATCGAGTAAGACATTACTGTAAATTTGCTTAAGAATGAGCTCTTTATCATCTTTTTTCTTTGTTCTCGTAATTTGTGTTTTTGCAAGATCCAATATTAGCTGAGCGTAGCGGTTTGTTTTCCCACTGAAGAAATCCATATAGTGATAAAAATGAAAATCGCACCTTCGGAGTTACCTAAAACCGCAAATCATTGAGCCCTATCCCCTTATACTTCCTTCTGAGCAACTCCTCAATCGTCTCCGCGCTCTGCTCATTTTTCTCTAGCCCTAGCGCCTTAATCGCCTTCTCTATCGCCGCAGGCGACTTTCCTTCGATCTCCATAAACGCCGGAATCTTCGGATGTTCATCAATTTCAAATTTCACATCGCCCCATTTATACAGCGTGCGTTTTTTTTCGTAATACACCATTTCTTTAAGCCCCATGCGCCCAAATAACAATCCTAATTTTTCCGCGTCGTGGGTGCCTGGAATCACAAACTCCAACTCATCAAAAACTTTACAGTTTTTTTGCACGCCTTTATAGAGTTTATAGACCAGCTCGCTATACGGCTTCCCGCTCTTTGGCCAAAACTCGCGGATGCGTAATAGATCACGTTTTTTGTGGATGCGCCCATCGGCAAAATCGTAATATTTTATGCGCAACTTCCCTTCAAAAAGTTTCTTCGGCGCTGGCCGAAGTTTTTTAATTTGCGCGACAAGTTTGCGCACATCTATCCCCAAAATTTTGCGTTCAATTTCCTTTTGATTAATAAGCGGAAACTTTCGCTTTGTCGCCGCTGATTTCGCGGCTCCGGCGCTCAAGTTTTCGCGCTCGCGCCGTGCGCTCGCAGTATTGAAGAACTTATTTGTATTCATCTTCCTTCATATGTTACGGAGGTATTATCCCCTTCCCACAGCTGAACCTGAGTTAATGTAACGTGAGCACTGGCTTCTTTACCAATGTTTTTGAGCTGGCCCCAAATCCAAATCACAATATTTTCCGCAGAAGGATTTTTGAAAAAATCATTCAAATCCGTATGATCCAATTTTGAGACAACTTTTTCGTTAACTACCTTTTTAAGATCCACAAAATCCATCACCAAGCCATTTTTTTGGATTTTGCCTTCCACGGTAACAGACAAACGGTAGGTGTGGCCGTGCGGCCTTTCGCATGCACCGTGATAATCCGTAAGGTGATGCGCGGCTGAGAATGAGAATGTTCGGGTGACTTTCATTTGGTGATATCTGTAAATATGGTTATCCTCATGGAAGTATTCTTTAATTTACCGCTCTATGCAACTCTCACAGGACTTGGGGAAGGTCCACCCCTTTATCTGGCTCTCCGTTGCCTCACTTGTCATGATGTTTGTGTCCCTTAAGTATCAAGGCGAATCTCTCATGAGCATCTGGCTGATTACCTTCCTCTTTGGAATCGTAGGATATGGCGTAACCACAGGCCTTGCCAGTGACCACTATACCGGTGGACGAAGAGGGCTGTTGGCTCTTTTGATGGTGATATACGCCGTATGGTTTGTTCGCCTTGCTATGGATATTGCTCCAAACTTCCTCACTTTTTAAGGGATTGATGTTCTTGCACATCGTGAACGCGAATAATAGTCGCACCGTTTTGGATGGCCAAACGGTGCGCTTTTAATGTGGGAGCAAGTCTCTCATCAATGGTGCCGGGCAAAAATGATTTTCGGGAAGCACCAATTAAAATGGGAAATCCTAATTTTTTAAATTCATTCAGACGTTCCAAAATTTCATAACTATATTTTGGAATACTGCTCACAAAGGCACCCATACCGGGATCAAGAATAATCTGGCTGGGCTTTATGCCTGCTGCAAGGGAAAAATCCACTCGCCTCTGTAGAAAATCCATAATGGTTTTGACGACATTTTTGTAGCGTTTTTGAGTTCGCGTGGTGCGCGCGGTAGGATCTTTGGAGTACATAAGCACGATGGGAATGCCGGTTTGCGCCACGACTTTTGCCATGCCAGGATCACCACGAAGAGCCGTCACGTCGTTGATCATGCTGGCGCCAGCCATAACTGCCTGGCGAGCGACCTCGGCCTTCCACGTATCAACGGAAATAATAATATCGCGGCCTAGATTGCTTTGCTTCCCTCGCAATGACAAAATCACGGGAATCACTCGGCGCAACTCTTCTTCCAGCGCTACATCCTTACTACTTGGCCCGCTGGACTCACCACCTATATCAATAATATCAGCGCCCTCCTTTATCATTTGCAGGGCGTGTTTAAGCGCCGCATCAGGATCAACAAATTTTCCACCATCCGAAAAAGAATCCGGCGTCACATTTAAAATCCCCATAATTTTTACGCTCTTATTTTTTCCTCTCAACTTTTTTCTCAAATTCTTTAATTAAATGTTTGGTTACCGGGCCAACGCGCCCTGTGCCAATTTTTTCACCATCCACGCGCACCACGGGAATAATTCCCTTAGGCGCATTCGTCAAAAAACACTCATCAGAACTCATCAGTTCACGGCGCGTAATATCGCGCAGCTTTACACGCAATAATGGCTTCGCCAGTTTAAGAACCGTTCCACGCGTCGTACCAAGCAAAACCCCTAAGCGAGGCGTAATAAGAGCTTTTTTTCGTATTACAAAAAAGTTGGTCCACGTGCCTTCGGTAATGCAGTTTTTGCGATTAATGAGGAGCGCATCAAAAGCGCGATTGCGCTGCATCTCCGCGCGAGCAATTAAAAGCGGCTGAATGCTGGTGGTTTTCATTTGTGGGAAGGGCCGTTCCAGCGGGAACGTAATCACCGAAACGCCGCGCGAGTGCACAGAGGCGGGCAATTTTTCCAAAGGCTGAACCCAAATAAAAAGCGTCGGTTGCTTCACTCCCGGCGTGATGGTAATGCGAATTCGCGACTGCGGATAATCATTTTTCTGGAGTGTTTTTTCTACCGCCTTGGTAATTTCTTCCGGCGTCCAGGAGAGCTTCCAGCCGCGCATGCGTGCCGACTCATAAAGCCGCTGTAAGTGCTCTTCTATCTCCCAAATTTTGCCATCATATGTGCGCAAGGTTTCAAAAATTCCATCGCCGTACAAAAATCCCGGATCAAAAACCGGAAGTTTGGCGTCGCGTGCGTTTACGAATTTTCCGTTTAAATACACAACCATCCGCCATATTGTACCCGAAGATCAGGTTAGAATA
>JBBTWV010000085.1:0-6014 GCA_038062615.1 Patescibacteria group bacterium
ACAGACCGCTTCAAACATCGCCAAAAAAATGAACTTATCCGTCCGCACGCTAAAACATCCCATAACTGGGGAAGCTCGCAAAGTAGCCAAAAAGCTTATTTTGCAATCAACAAAAGGGACGTTGCTGATTGCCAGCGGAGAAACTACGGTAACCTGCCGCGGGAATGGGCAGGGTGGAAGAAATCAAGAATTGGTGCTCAGTGCACTTCAATATCTCAAACCGAATCAAATCGTTCTTGCTATGGGTACGGACGGAGTAGATGGCATCTGTCCTCAAAAAATTGCCGGCGCCATTGCTGATAAAGAAACCCTTCAGAAAGCCAAAAAACAACATCTCTCCATAAAGAAATTTTTAGACAATAACGACTCCTATCATTTTTTTAAAAAAACCGGCGGCCACATAAAAACCGGCCCTACCGGTACCAACCTAGGTGATCTCGTTTTGCTTCTTACAACGTAGTAAACACCATGGTCTTCAAGTAACCATCCTGATGTGTGGTTTGAACAGAAAAGCCAAGATTTTGAGCAAGATCGGCATATTCATTGAAATCAGGCGCTGTTCGAGGATCATCTTGCTCCGTATGCTGCTTGATTCTTTGGCGATAAAGAAGTGGAATGGCTTCGTTATTTCCCCAATGCTTAATACCAACGGCAGCGAGAAACTTATCAAGGACTTCTCGTGTTACGCGTAACTGTGAACCAATTGGATCATCAGCTACTGTGTCACCCAAAATAAAAACTTCACCTCTCTTAAGATTTGCCTTAAGCCAATAAAAAAGTCCACTTCGAACTTCCGGTGAAAAATTATGAAGTGCATAGCTTGAGACTACCGCTAATCTTTCGCCTCTTCCTCTAGGAGGAGTGTATCCTTCAAACGACCTCGGAATAATGGTAACGCCTGATATGGCTTTTGTGACGGCTATACGTGTCGTCCCATGTTCTCCAGGATCTACTAAATCCACATGGATATTATTTCCAGCAGCTCTCAAAGATTCCTCAAATGAGGCCGTGCCACCACCTATATTCACAATACGATTGATCCTCCCAGAATGAAGAGCTAAAGCGTCTCGCATCCATTCAAAAAGCTTTTGATGCTTAGGATTTGTCTTCACGATTTCATCGAATGCTCGAGCAGCTTCGGCATCATTCCATACTTCTGCCTGGCCGCCTGCAAGTGATGACGGTGTTGCTTCTGTAGCCATAAAAAGATGTTAATATCCCACTTTCAGTATAGATTGTCAACCCCTCCTCATTTAACAGATGATTTACAGTGAAAAATCATATCAGAGAGAATAGCCAATGCATAAATAAAGAGACGCGGAAGATGCTTCCACTTCAGCACCACCCAGGTAAGACTTTTGCGCTTATCCTTACTATCGCAAAACTGATCCAAAAAGGAGTCCCCCTCAGCCGCGATAATATTGAACATGGCTTTGAAAGTCCGATTGCGTTTCATTTGGTCCCAAATAAATCGGTAACGGACCTGGCGCTTGTAGTAATTCATAAGATGCCCATGACGATCGATTTCACGGTGAAACGATTTCAACGCCGCAGAATTTCCATTTAAATATTGAGGGATAAGGTGCGCTGCTACTTTTCCAGAAATCACCGAACCCTTAATTCCATCGGCTGCAAAAGCTCCACACAAGCCCGCCGCATCGCCAATGAGCAAGACGTTTCCATGATGCACGCGTTTAAGTGCTCCCCCAATGGGAATCATGCTTCCAAAAACATAGTCGGGTTTGCTTTCATCTCCTTCAATAGAAATAATTTTTCGCTCCAATAAAATTTTGATGAACTTCTGCATGAGCTTTGAGGCATCCTTGCTATCTTCCATGAGCTTGGCGAGACCAATGCGAAAAGCTTTTTTGCCGTTTACCAAAGTTGGCGAGAGCCACCCGCCGTATCCTAATGAAAACTCTCCAAACCAAAAATGATAAATGGTTTCTGCCGGCTTGGGTCCGAGGTGGACATCACCAATAAAGACCTGCTCATAGCCAAAAAGGAAGCGCCTATTTTGATCCAGTTTGGGAATAACCTCCGCCATGCGTGAGCGTCCGCCATTGGCTCCCACAAGAAACCGCGTCGAAACCTTTTCTTTTTTTCCTTGATGCAAAAGTTCAACTTCCGAAACCGCATCAGGATTATTGACCAGGCCGAGCCGTCGAGGCGAGGCTAAGCCAATAACGCCCCGACGTGATGTCGGGGCAACCATATTCAAAAAAGTAGTAGCACTCCGGAGGGTCACATTGGCAGGCAGCGTGCTGGCAAGGTGCTGCATAAGAGCTTTTGTGTCTGTCTGGAAAATCCAAGCATGATCCGTTTCAGAAATAAAATGATTTTCAAAATCAGGAGCAATGACGCAAATCGCCGTGATGGGATTTGTAATGAATTTATCAATAGGAAAAAACTCGGCAAACTCCTGACGGGTTTTTACGGTAATGAGTCCTGTGGATTCCACAGAAGCACCCACCGTGGGCTTAGAATCAACCACCAACACCTTCAAAGTTTTTGGGAGGTGATGCGCCAAGGTGAGCCCAGAAAAACTAGCGCCGACGATAACGACGTCAAAATCATGCACGGTTCTCTAATAATAGACACATTAAAATACCTTGTCTAGAGCGCCAAACGCTATGGTATACTCGGATGGAAAATTAGGGCGGGTAGCTCAGCTGGTTAGAGCGCGACACTGATAATGTCGAGGTCAGAGGTTCAAGTCCTCTCTCGCCCACCAAGAATTCCATATAACAAAAGGGGCCTCCTTTCGGAAGCCCCTTTTTGTGCCTGCCTACTGGCAGACAGGTATGCAACTAAGCTTGAGGAGCTGAGCGTCCGCCTCGTTCTTTATCGAAACAATCGCGGCAAAGTACCGGACGATCGTTTCTTGGAACGAATGGAACTTCAGTCTCTGTACCGCAGGTTGAGCAAGTCACTTTCGTGAACTGTCTGTTTGTGCGTCGTTCCTGCTTCTTTTTCTCGCGGCAAGCTGGGCAGCGTTTTGGCGCTGAAAAGCCTTTATCTGCGTAGAAAGCCTGTTCGGCAGCAGTAAACGTAAAATCGGCTCCGCAGTCGGAGCATACCAATTGTTGATCTTGAAAATCTGACATGGTTTATAAGTGAATTAAATGAGTAAGTATTCCGTGTTCTTCATTGCTCCCCTTAAGTTCACTGATCGACCAGACAGATACTGATACGGGTTACTCAATGTAGACCGGTTATATTGACTAAACTGTATTACACTTTGGGAGTAAAGTCAAGAGGTGCTAGAATGGCCCCAGATATGATTAAGATCAACGAGAATAAGCTCATTGTGCTGGCACTGCAGGGGCGAGTGGTCCATGCCGATGAGTTTTTGCCTTTTGAAGTAGGTCACGACGGCAAGCCCCACGCACTACCTGGTGTTGGATCAATCACTTATAACGTAAAGGTCGGTGACCCCGCCTTTGGATGGAAGTCCGACCACACCGAGCCAGGAGTCTCTTCCGTCTGTACTTCTGAGGAAAAACCTTACGCTAAGGGATATAACTTTTTGGCGTGCTGCGGAAACGAGGCCAAGGTAATCAGTGGCGATGCCAAAGGTAAAAAAGGCACCGTCATTGGCAATCACGGCGGTGTGGAGCATGTCATTATTGATTTTCCTCAGGATGTGCTTGAGAAGCTCACGCTGGACGATAAGTTTCTCATAAAATCTGTAGGACAAGGACTCGAGCTTACCGATCACCCCGAAGTTCTTTGCTACAACCTCTCCCCTGCGCTTTTCAAAAAAATGAATCTTAAAGAGCGAGGTAACGCATTAGAAGTTGGTGTGACGCACATTATTCCAGCCAAAATTATGGGCTCAGGAATTGGCTCACTCAGCTGTACCCGCGGCGATTATGACATTACTACTCAGGATGAGTTGGCCATCAGCGAGTACCAGCTTGACTCACTCCGGTTGGGAGATATTGTGGCTATTGAAGATGCTGATAATTCTTACGGACGCTGCTACAAAAAAGGCGCAGTTTCTATTTGCGTCGTCATTCATGCCAACTCATTTGTGGCGGGCCATGGCCCCGGCGTGATGACGCTTATGACCTGCGTAAAGCCAAAAAAGCTGGTGCCCGTCATTGATAAGCACGCCAACGTTGCTGAGATTTTAAAGATAGGGCGCCACCAAAAATCCTAATATTCACTACCAACCTCCTCCCGCGCCGCCACCACGAGAACCTCCACCTCCAAAACCACCGAATCCTCCGCCGCCGCCAAAGCCGCCACCTCCACCTCCAAACCAAAATCCGCCGCCAGAATGCCAAAAGTCCGTGGGCTTACCGGCTTTTTTGCGAGCCTCGTAATTTTTAGAGACGATCAAATCAAACAGCAAACCCAGTAAACCAAATCCCACGGTGGCAAAAATAATGGAGAGACCGCTCCAGAATAAAAAACCAGTGACACCTCCGCCGATGCCTCCAATAAGACCTCCCGGCCACCAGGCCTTGGAACGTCCCAAGTAGCTGGCAAGATACGAGAGCAAAAAGAATCCCATCCAAAGAGTAAATGGAGAAAATAGGATATTTGCCTGACTCTTTTTTTCTGGTTCGGCCTGATATTCACCACGAGTGGCTTCCATAATAGCCACTACTCCTTGCTGGATACCCAGTAAGTACTGCCCATCTTGAAACATAGGGTAAACTTTTTGTCGCAAAATAGAGCCCGTGAGGCCATCCGGAAGGGCACCTTCTAATCCCCCGCCAACATTAATAAAAGCCTCACCATGCTGGGGAAACGGCTGATCGTCTTTTGGCCCAATCAAAAAGAGAATCCCATTATTTTTACCTTTTTTGCCAATCCCCCAAGCGGTAAAAAGTTCCTGGGAATAACTAAATGGATCCAGTCCTTGAAAAGAAGGAACAATCGCAAGCACGATTTCATTGCTCGTCTCAAGATCAAAATTTTTCAAAACGTTCTCTAATCCAGCTTTATCATCAGTACTCAAAATTCCAGCAAAATCATTCACATAACCCAAAGAAGTAGGCAAATTTACCGCCGACAAACTCATCGGAAGAAAAAAAAGCGCTACTACAAAAAGCAAATTTTTCATCGCCCTATTTAAAATCGAACTTCACGGCGGGGGCATTTGCAGCGGCCGCAGCAGCGGCGAATCTTTCACGCTGAGAAAAACCAAACATTCCGGCAATAACATTGCTGGGGAAGTAGTTCACTTTTTTATTGAGGACGTTTACTACCGCATTGTAGTTATTACGCGCTACGGAAATGCGATTTTCGGTTCCTTCCAACTGATCCTGCAGTTTTTGCACACTCTCAGAGCTGCGAAGTTGAGGATAATTTTCCACTACCACGAGCAAACGCCCAAGCGCACCTTCTACTTGGTTAATGGCACCCACACGCTCCGGTGTTCCTGGCTGTGTGCCGCTATATTTGGTTCTGGCCTCCGCAAGCGCCGTGAAAACGGTCTGCTCCTGGCTAAAAATCCCTTGCACCGTACTTACTAAATTGGGAATGAGATCGTAGCGTCGTTGATACTGCACTTCCATATCGGCCTGTGCCGTTTTGGCATTTTCGTTATACGAAACCAATGAGTTATACGTAGACATAACCCAGAGTACCAACACAATCAATAGACCGAGGATAACCAGAAGAGTTATTTTTCCGGCAGAAATCGGTTTGACGGTAAACATATTCATAAATAAGTGGGTTATTTTGCTAATGCAAAATAGTATTTGCTTAGCAAGCCCGATGGGCTTGCCTTGTTGAAAATAGAACGTAATAGAGAAGTCCATCCACCTCGATTGCTCGAGATGGGTCGACCTGCCGTCCCGACTGAACATCGGGGGGCTAGAGCAGTCTGCATTCCAAATAAATGGAACCGATGCTCATGTCTCCTTAAAAGGAGGTATTCCATCCGCAGGTTCTCCTACGGATACCTTGTTACGACTTAGCTCCAGTCAGTAGTATCGCCTTGATTCTACCTTACGGTAAAGCTTTAGGCGCTCCTACCTCCCATAGCTTGACGGGCG
>JBBTWV010000086.1:0-6857 GCA_038062615.1 Patescibacteria group bacterium
CTGTTCAACCCGTAGGGAAGCCACCCATTTTGTCCACTTCTGCGTCACTCCTCCTTGCTGTGCTTTCCACAGCACAGCTTCGTCGTCGTTCCTTGAATTGAATCAAAATGGGTGGCTTCCATCTGTAAGAATTATATGCGAACAGGCCCTGCTCGGTGCTACTTTTTAGCAAATTCCGGATGGCGTGCTTTATAGGTTTCACCGGCAGGGATAAGCTTACCAATGATGACGTTTTCTTTTAAGCCTTGGAGGTAATCAATCTTGCGCGTGGTTCCAGCTTCTACGAGAACGCGGATAGTTTCCTGGAAACTTGCAGCCGAGAGCCAGCTTTCCGTATAGAGGGCAATGCGGGTAAGGCCAAGCAACAAACGCTCGTAGCGGATAGGACGTTTTTTCTGATGAACGAGTTTTTTATTGAGCAGTCCGATGGAGATAATATTTACCACTTCGCCTGGAAGCATGTTGCTATCGCCAGCATCGGCAATGCGACCCTTAGAAAGCATCTGGCGAGCAATAATCTCAATGTGTTTGTCGTTAATATTCTGGCCTTGTGAGGCGTAAATATTCTGAACTTCACCCACGATGTAACGGAGCACCGTGGTGATGTCGGTGAGATGCAAAAGCTCGCGGAGGTTCAAATGGCCGGAAGTAAGAGGGTCGCCTTTCTTTATCTTTTTGCCGTTGGTGACTTTAAGGATTTTCCCAAATGGGATCTTGTAGATTTTCTCAACTGGCCCGTGAGTAAGAAGGGTAATCGTATTTTCTCCAATAGCCTTGATGGTTCCATTCTCTTCAGCGCGAACCACGTTTTTCATCTCCACCGCTTTGGCAATAACCTGCTTTTCTTTTACCTTGTCGCCAATTTCCACCGTCGGTCTGTCGGTAGAGTCAAAGAAGTAGACGCGTTCCACCGGTCCGTCCGAAGCGAGCGAAATATCCGTGAGGTTCCCCTTGCGGGTGATTTTTACCATGCCGTCAATTTCGGCAAGAACGGCGGGAGATTTTGGTGCGCGAGCTTCAAATAATTCTTCCACGCGGGTAAGACCCTGCGTAATATCCTGACCTTCGGCCACACCTCCCATGTGGAAGGTTCTCATGGTCAGCTGCGTTCCCGGTTCACCAATGGACTGAGCGGCAATAATTCCCACAGCGGTTCCGGTGTCACACGTTTTATTGCTTCCCAAATCTCGGCCGTAGCATCTCTGGCAAACACCATTTTCTGTTTGGCATGTAATAATAGAGCGAATAGTGACATCATCAATGCCGTTTTGTGCAAAATAATCAAAAAGGACATTATCAATTTCAGTGCCGTCTTTAGCAATGACTTCACCCGTTTTTTTATCAATGAGCGGCTCTGCCAAGACGCGTCCATAAATGCGCTTTTCAAAAGTTTCACCTCCATAATATTGGGAATCTTTGCGATGAATGGTGACATGTTCTTTGGAGCCACAGTCGTTTTCTTTCACGATAATATCTTGCACGGCATCCACCAAGCGGCGTGTAAGGTAACCGGCTTCGGCTGTTTTAAGAGCTGTATCAGACTTACCTTTACGTCCACCGTGTGTGGCAATGAAGTATTCCAAAATGGTGAATCCTTCTTTGAGGTTGGATTTAATAGGAAGTTCAATAGTGCGTCCGGCTGGGTTGGCAACGAGACCTTTC
This sequence comes from Patescibacteria group bacterium, assembly GCA_038062615.1. Lineage (GTDB taxonomy): Bacteria > Patescibacteriota > Gracilibacteria > UBA1369 > UM-FILTER-53-11 > JBBTWV01. Next base: position 1,663 of record JBBTWV010000086.1, read on the forward strand.
ATACCACAGAGCTGCGTAACCTGCCCCCAGTTACCGCGAGCACCAGAGCTGACCATGAAGTAGAGGTCATTTTCTTCCGTAATGGCATGCACCATACAGTCGGTAATGAGCGACTTGGCATTGGACCAGACTTGAATGGTGTGGTTGTAGCGCTCTTCATCCGTCACTAAACCTTTCCAATATTGATTGTTGATCTTCTTAATAAATTCAGAAGCCTCGTCAATAATTTTTTCTTTTTCCTTAGGCACCACCATGTCGTTGGCAGCTACCGTGAGACCCGAGCGCGTGGCGAATTTAAATCCAAGAGTTTTAATATCATCGGCAACGCGAGCGGTGGTGTCTTCACCACACTCGTTATAAATGCGGGTAGTGAGCTCGGTGAGTTCTTTTTTGCCCATGGCCTTGTTGAGAAAGCCAAGTTCTTTGGGCAAGAGTCCGTTGAAAATAAGACGGCCAACGGATGTCTCCATCATTACGAGATTTCCGTCTAGACCAGGAACGCGGGCCTTAACCGCAGCCTGAAGATGCACATGGCCAAGACGGTAAGCACCAATAGCCTCATCGGCATCCGCAAAAATCATGCCTTCGCCTTTTCTGTTTTTGGCAATCTTAGTGAGGTAGTAACAGCCCAAAATAATATCTTGCGTAGCGGTAATCGTTGGTTCACCGGCGGAAGGTTTCAAAAGATTTTTATTGGAAGCCAAAAGTTCTTTAGCTTCTTTTTGAGCTTGCGCAGAAAGCGGAACGTGCACGGCCATTTGGTCACCATCGAAGTCGGCATTGAAAGCGGCACAGACGAGAGGGTGGACTTGGATAGCTTTACCTTCCACAAGAATGGGCTGAAAGGCCTGAATACCAAGACGGTGCAACGTCGGAGCGCGGTTGAGGAGAACATAGTGACCCTTCGTCACTTCTTCCAAAATATCCCAAACCTCTTTGCGGTTAGCACCGATGAGTTTTTCAGCATTCTTAATGTTGTGGGCGTAACCGTCGCGAATCAACCGGCCAATAACAAAAGGACGGAAGAGTTCCAGCGCCATGGTTTTTGGCAAACCGCACTGGTGCAGTTTGAGACGAGGACCAACCACGATAACGGAACGTCCGGAGTAGTCTACGCGTTTACCAAGCAAGTTTTGGCGGAAGCGACCCTGCTTACCTTTAAGCATGTCGGAGAGCGAGCGGAGTTTGCGCTTGTCTCCTGTGTTGAAGACTGTTTTTCCGCTGCGTGCGCTGTTATTAAGGAGCGTATCCACGGCTTCTTGGAGCATGCGTTTTTCGTTGCGGCAGATAACTTCCGGTGCGCCAATCGTCATGAGTTTTTTGAGACGATTATTGCGGTTAATAACGCGGCGATAGAGATCATTCAAATCGGAAGCGGCAAAACGTCCACCATCCAACTGAACCATAGGACGAAGATCCGGCGGTATGACGGGCAAAACCGTCATGACCATCCATTCTGGCTTGATGTTTGCCTTAAGAAGCGAACCGGCAAGTTTAATGCGCTTGATGATTTTTTTCTGCTTTTGGCCGGAAGCCTTTTTGATGTCCACATGGAGCTTATCAATAAGTTTTTTTAGATCCAGCGCGCTGATAATTTCTCGGATGGCTTCGGCTCCGGTACTGCCCTTAAAAATATGTCCGAATTTCATGGACATGTCGCGGTAATCAAGTTCCGAGAGGACGGTTCCCACATCAATATTCTCCAGTTCATCTTTGGCAACATCGTGCTGCTCGGTGAGTTCATCAATCTTGCGAGCCATATCGGCTTCCATCTGACTCTTGGACCCATCTTTGCCAGCCTTCTTAATCTTTTCTTGAGCGTTTTCTTGAATCTTCTTTTTATAATTTTTGAATTCAGTGGAGAGCTGCTCTTTGGCATCAACTTTGGCTTTTTCATCTACTGTGGTCACAATGTAAGCGGCAAAATAAACCACCTGCTCCATCGTCTTAATAGGTAAATCCAACAGCAAACCAATACGGCTTGGCGTTGAGCGCAAGAACCAGATGTGCGTTACGGGGACGGCCAATTTAATGTGGGCCATGCGGTCGCGGCGAACGGAAGAACGGGTTACCTCCACTCCGCATTTTTCACAAATCACGCCCTTGTATCGAATGCGCTTGTACTTTCCGCAGTAACACTCCCAGTTTTTGGTTGGACCAAAAATGCGCTCGCAGAAAAGCCCGTCGCGCTCCGGTTTTTGCGTGCGGTAGTTGATGGTCTCAGGTTTTTTGACCTCGCCGTGTGACCACGAAAGGATCTCTTCCGGTGATGCAATCCCGACGGCGATGGCGTCGAAATTGTTAATATTCGGTTCGTTGAGATTGAGAATAGGCGCTGGTGGAAGCGACATAGAAAGGGGATTAAATGGTCAAAAAGTCATCCATCGTAACCGATGGTTGGAGTGATTCTTTGTGAGGCTCTGCAGCGCTAAAACCATGCGCCTCCACAGGAATTTTGAGGTCGCTTTTTTCTTGTTCTTCTTCTTTGGGACGGCGATCCAGCATAATGAGGTCTTCTACCACAATTTCGGTTCTAAATTTTTTGACGCCCTGAGCGTCATCCCAGCTACGAGTTTTTAAATGACCTTCCACGTGGATGAGTTTGCCTTTTTTGAGGTACTGAGCGGCAAATTCAGCCAGACGTCCCCAGCAAACCAAGTCGTGGAACTCTGCGGACTGCTGTTTGCGGCCATCTTTGGTAACCCACTCGCGATTGGTCGCGAGTCCAAATGTGGTGATCACCTGGTTCTGGAGCGTCTTTTTCATCTCCGGATCGCGAGTGAGATTGCCGATGAGGATAACTTTATTGACGGAGCGCATAATGCAGGAATTATTTCTTCTTCTCAGCGGCGATTTCCGCTTCTTTTTCAGCGAGCTCATTGGCTTTCATCTCTTCTTCAGATTCAAATCCGACGAGCGAGCCTTTGGTTGGTACCGAAGTCATGTCATGTTCAATTTTGCCGTGAATTTCTTTATCGAGCTTGGTCTCTTCAACAATTACTTCTTCTTCAATGGCCACATACTCATCATCCGCTATTTTATCGTCGTGCTTGAGTTTCAAGAGGTTCACCGAAAGTCCAAGACTCTGTAACTCTTTTACCAACACATTGAAGCTTTCCGGCGTGCGGGGTTTTTTAATCGCCTCGCCTTTAACAATAGATTCATAAGCCTTGGCGCGGCCATACACGTCGTCAGATTTAATGGTGAGCATTTCTTGGAGCATGTGCGCGGCACCGTAGGCTTCAAGAGCCCACACTTCCATCTCACCAAAGCGCTGGCCTCCATGCTGGGCCTTTCCACCAAGTGGCTGCTGCGTTACCAAAGAGTATGGACCAACCGAACGAGCGTGAATCTTGTCTTCAATCAAATGGCTCAGCTTCATAATGTAGGCGATGCCAACGGTGGTTTTGCGGTCAAATGCCGCACCCGTGAGACCATCATAAAGTTGGACTTTACCGTCCGCAGGCAGACCGGCTTTAAGGAGCATCTCATTAATTTGGTCGGTAGTTACTCCGTTGAGTGCAGGTGATGCTACGCGGATCCCCAGTTTGGAAGCGGCCCAACCAAGGTGAGTTTCCAAAATCTGTCCGATGTTCATACGGCTGGCCACACCAAGCGGATTTAAGATGATGTCCACTGGCGTTCCATCGGGAAGGTAGGGCATGTTTTCCTCTGGCACAATGAGCGAGATAATACCTTTGTTTCCGTGGCGTCCGGCAACTTTATCTCCAATGGAGATTTTTCTTGTCTGGGCAACGCTGACGCGGATCTGTTTGTTGACGCCGGTTGCCAGTTCGTCACCTTCTTTGCGCGTGAAAATTTGGACATCCACCACGGTTCCGCTGGCGCCGCCCGGCATGCGCAGCGATGTGTCTTTTACATCGCGGGCTTTGTCTCCAAAAATGGCGCGGAGCAAGCGCTCTTCTGCCGTAAGTTCCGTTTCACCTTTGGGAGTGATTTTTCCTACAAGAATATCGCCTTCTTCCACTTTGGCACCAATGCGCACAATGCCTTCTTCATCTAAATCTTTAAGACGGTTTTCACCAACGTTTGGAATATCGCGAGTAATAATTTCTGGACCAAGTTTGGTGTCGCGTACATCTACCGTGTAGTTTTCAATATGGACGGAATCAAAGGTGCCGTTTCGCACGAGTTTTTCAGAGATAATAACGGCGTCTTCAAAGTTGTAACCTTGCCATGACATATAGGCCACCAAGAGGTTACATCCCAAAGCCAATTCGCCATGTTCCGTAGAAGCGCCATCCGCAATAATGTCACCTATTTTGACTTTTTGGCCCTTGGAAACGCGTGCCGTTTGGTGAATACACGTGGCTTGGTTGGATCTCGTATAGTTGTAAAGTTTGTGAGTCGCTTTGCGGCCGCTTTCGTAAATGACAGAAATTTCCGTGGCATCTACATAAGAGACAACGCCATTTTCTTGAGCCATAATGGCTTGGCCGGAGCTCTTGGCAACAATTTCTTCGATACCCGTTCCTACAATCGGAGCCTGTGGGCGAATGAGTGAAACGGCTTGACGTTGCATGTTGGAACCCATGGAAGCACGAGTGTTATCGTCGTGTTCCAAGAAAGGAATCAGTGCGGTAGTTTCAGAAATAATCTGTTTCGGAGAAACGTCAATGTGGGTGATCTCATTGACGTGAGCCAGCTGAGGTTCGCCATTGTGACGAGCTGGAATACGGGACTGGGTGAACTCGCCAACTTTATTCACTTCGGAGTTTGCCTGAGCGATGATGATGTCGCGTTCGCCGTCGGCATCAAAATAATTTACACGGTTCGTAAGGTAGGCCTTCACTTCAATCGTCGGCTTTTCTTTGGCTGCTTTAACAATTTCCTTAGCTAATTTTTCATCAATATTGGTGCCGGATTTAGCCACCAGTTTCTTGCCTGCCATAACGTCTTCACGCAAGGTGTGACCCACTAAATCCTTAAGCGTATTCTTCACCGTTCTTGCAACTTCGCGGAAAGGAGTCTCAATAAAGCCATATTCGTTCACCTTCGCATAACTTGCCAAGTGAACCACGAGACCGATGTTTGGACCTTCCGGTGTGGCAATCGGACAGATTCTTCCATAATGGGAAGGATGTACGTCGCGGACATCAAAGCTGGCACGTTCACGAGAGAGACCACCAGGGCCCATGGCCGAAAGACGTCGTTTGTGAGCCAATTCGGCAAGG
>JBBTWV010000086.1:6867-12474 GCA_038062615.1 Patescibacteria group bacterium
GAAAGCTGTGAGCTGGCATAAAATTCGCGCAATGCCGCGGTAATAGGACGAGAGTTAATGAGCTGAGTTGGTGTCACCGTATCGAGATCCAAAACCGTCATACGATCTTTAGCAATACGATCGGTTCGCAGTAAACCTACGCGGAATTTGTTCTGCACGAGTTCTCCCACTGCGCGAATACGGCGGTTACTTAAGTGGTCAATATCATCCGGCTTCCTTTCACCATTATTCAACTGGACCAAATATTTCAAAATTAACACGGCATCGGGAACTTGGAAGACGTGGAATTCTTTGGTGTTCGGCGTGTTAATTCTAAAACGACGATTGAGTTTGTAACGAGCTACTGCGCCCATGTCGTACTTGCGATAGTCAAAAAACATGGAAGTAATAAGCGATTTTGCATTTTCCGGGGTGGCGAGATCACCTGGACGAATTTTGCGATAAATTTGTTGATAGGCCTCATCCACCGTTTTGGCCGGATCTTTTCCGAGGGTGTTTAAAATGTAATCGAACTCCTGATTCGTATTCACATCGGCAAAAAGATTCAAAATATCGGTATCTTTTTGGTATCCAAAAACACGCAACAAACTGGTTATAGGAATCTTGCGCTTGCGATCAATTTTTACCGTGATAATGCCTTTTTTGTCCGTTTCAATTTCCAGCCAAGCTCCCCGTTTTGGAATGATTTTGGCGTTATGGAACTGTGGTGCCAGTGAGTTTTTAGAGAAGAAGACACCTGGTGAACGGACTATCTGGCTTACCACCACGCGTTCAATCCCATTAATAATGAAAGTTCCGCGTTCGGTCATTAAAGGGATAGAGCCCAAAAAGACATCTTGTTCTTTAATTTCACCGCTTTCCTTATTGATAAGCTGAACATGGACTTTGAGCGGCGCTTCGTATGTTAAATTTTTATTCTTAGCTATTTCTGGATCGTACTTTGGCTCTCCCAGGGAGTGTTCCAAAAAGTGGAGCTCCAACTTCTTGCCAGAAAAATCACTTACAGGCGTAATTTCATCAAGAAGCTCGCGAATGCCATGCTGAAGGAACCATCTGTAAGAATTAATTTGAATTTCGATCAAATTCGGCAACTTACAGACCTCTTCTTCTACGTTCAAAAACTTTCTTCCGGCACCGGAAAGCACTACTTGGCGACCGGTGAGATCAGGAAGATATGTATCAACTTCACCCTGTTTGAGCTTGGGTGGTTTAAAGGCTTTTAGAGATTTTATCGTTTTAACCTTCACATCTTGGAACTCTCCTTCCTGTTTCCGGGAAGGCCTGGCCGGAGCACTTCTTCCCCATGCTGATCGAGTAGGTGGCGGGGTTGCGGCCTTGGCGTGCATTACTTGCTTAGGTTGGCCACCGCTCGGCTTAGGTTTCAACTTTTGCGGAGCTTTTTTAAAAACCACCTTCTTGGTTTGTTTAGGACTGGAAGAAGGTTTCGTTTTCTTTACTTTCTTTGGCATAGAAAAATGGTGAAAGAAATGAAATGAGGAGTCGCGCCTGCTTGGCGCGACACTCGCCGTAGCTCGGCCATGCCTTACGGCAGGCAGACCTTGCCAAGCGGCAAGACCTTAGAACCGTTCTTTCACAACACAATCAGATGGACGGCTGGCACATATTTGTCTAAAAAGCTTTTTTCGTCAATTTTAAATCTTGATATGGAGGGATTTTGGCTTGACCATTTTAATTAAAAGTATTGCAATGCTACAAAATCATGAGTTCTCGTGGCGTTTGGCGCAGAATTTTCAAAATTGGCAGACTGGCAGCGCTCATAGAAAGAAGAATGGTGAGACCGCCGATAGTAAGGAGTAAAAGAGGGGAACGTGAAAAAATTTCATCCGTGGCGATGGAGGTAAGTGAAAAATTTTGCACCAAGAGTTTTTGAAAAAAAATGGTGGCCGCACTGCCAAGCAAGAGTCCAAAAATAGCACTCGTGATGCCAATAATGGCGGCTTCTCCAAGGAGCATAATAAAGAGTGTCCTGCGCGTGGCCCCGATAGCTCGTAAAACTCCAAGCTCGTTTCGTCGTCTCCAGAGTGATGACCAAAAACTCACGCCCATCATGGTGCCGGCTAAAATCAAAATCATACCTGTTAAAACAAAAAGGATGATGGAGATGGAACTCAAGGTTTTGCCAACTTCTTGCAGCTCATTTTGAATGGAGGAGACGCGAAAGCCTTCAGCTTCCAGCGCTTGGGTGACTTTTGGAACTTTTTCTGGAGAATCTAATTGCACCAGTAACTTACTATAAATAGGTTTTGAAATGCCCTCTTCCTGGTTAAGTTTTAAGACATTGGTGAGAGGGACGGTGACGCCAATGATGTCGGTGCGGTCGGAAAAGCCAACAACTCGTCCTTCCAACTTTTGAGATGCTGTCTTCTGATTTTGAAAAAATGATGAAAAGCCCGGAAGAATGGTGATCGTTTCACCCTGGAAAGTCTCCCCAGAAAGCGGCGGCAAGCCCGCGCCGGGTGCCAGCGACAGATTATAAAAATCAATGAGCTTGCTGGAAATAAGTACCGGAATAGGATTTTCAGATCCATCCCAAGCGATTTGAGGTGGAAGATCTTGAGCTACTACATGCCGCTCAAGCCCAAAAATGAGACTGTCGGTTTGTATTTTTTGACCAGCAAGATTGAGTTCTATGCTGGCGAGATTTTGGTAAGTGAGCGACTTTGAAACAGAAATAACGTGCGGTATTTTTTGAATTTGAATAATGGCTTCGTCATTTAATGATTTTGATTTTGCGCCAAAAAAGTTAAAGAATGGAGAGCCGCTTGAACCGTAAACGGTGAGCTCCGAAAGTCGGTTTTGCATTTTAGAAGAGCCAAAAAGCGTCTGCTCAATTCCCAGCCGAAGAGAAAAAAGAATAAAAACGGCAGCCACGCCAAACGCGATGGCAATGAGCAGAAATGCGAGCTCGCTTTTGCGGCGGAGAACATTTTTGAAGATGAGAGAAAGGAGTGACATAAGAATTTATATTCTAGGGCCTGACTTCGCCGTCAATTATGGAAATTGTACGCTGCGCCATTTTGGCTATTTCCTCATCATGGGTAGCAATGACAAACGTGGTGCGTTTTTGACTTTTATGGAGCTTCACAAAGAGTTCCAGAATTTCGCGTCCGGTTTTGGAATCAAGATTTCCCGTGGGCTCATCCGCAAGCACAAGAGCTGGTTCGTTCACCAGCGCACGTGCAATGCAGGCACGCTGTTTTTGTCCACCAGAAAGCTGAGAAGGTGTGTGATGAAGCCTATTCTCAAGTCCAACCGCTTTTAATATACGCTCAGCCTTCGCTCGAACTGGGTCGCACGCGCTTCGTGCGACACTCGCCTGAGCTCGCAAAGCCAGATTCTCGCTCGGCTTCGCGGCCTCGTCTCGCCTTCTATAACTCGACGTGCCGCCTGAGCGGCAGCCGTGCTCGGCCCAGCATGGAAGAATTTGTTTTTTAAATGGAGGAAACAAACACGGCGTCATGACATTTTCTAGTAATGTTAAGTGCGGCAGGAGCGCGGCTTCTTGAAAAACAAAGCCGATGTGCTCATTACGGAACCGGCTGAGCGCACGGTCATCCATCTTTTTAAGATTTTTTTCTTCAGGCCGAGCCGTCACGAGGCTAAGCGATGAATGCGCCTGGAGGGCGCAACCTTCAAACGTCACCGCGCCTTCACTGGGTTGATCAAGCCCACCAATAAGATTCAGGAGGGTAGATTTTCCTGATCCTGAAGGTCCCATGAGCGCGATAAATTCACCTTCGCCTATTTCTAGCGAAATATTTTTGAGCGCCGTTATTTTTTGCCGGCCAACGAAATAGAACTTTGAAACGTCAGAAAGTTTAAGCACCTCGTGATTATACCTCTATCTTTGCTATGCTCCATGCTGTCTCCGGCTATATATCTCGCTCAGTTTTTTTCTTATTGCTTGGTCTTTTCTCCCCAGGTAAGCAGCCATAGCTAATTTTACGCCATTGCTAACACGAGCCGGCAACTCCCCATGGCTATCCTGGTCAAAAATGGTACTTATATCCCCAATGTCACTTCCTAAATGTGTTTCAAGCGGAAAGTTTAAAAAATCAGATGTTCCATACATGGCCGAAATTCTTTTTAATATGTCGTGAATAAATTCATATTTTAGAGGAGCTGATGTATTGACAACGGATGACATCAACTCTTCTATGAAAAGATATTCTTGTCGAGCTCGTCCTACTTCCTCCTCATCACTTCCAGAAAGTGCACCTTTATTATATAAAAGAAAAAGAATATCCCTTCCCGCATCCAATACGGCCTCTCCTTCTCGTATCACTTGCTCTTGTTCGATGTCACGTGCTACTGCTCTTCAATGGTAGTGGCATAGGGCTCCAAACTCAATTGTTGTGCCAATATTGCCCAGTCACTTAGCAACGTTGCCAAAGGTGAACTCGCCAATTCAGCCGTCTCTATATAATCCTCAGGGGTTGCTGATGGCGATGGCTCCTTTCCATAGTGTAAAATTTGCTTTAAATCAGCCAGACCTTTACAGAAACCTTCTGTTCGGTCGGGAAGTCTTGCGTTGCCGAAAGTATTTAATTGTTGATCCACATGATGGATGAAGGAATATGCTGCAGTCGTAAGTTCAAGAGCGTGATCATATTCGCTGGCACGTTTCACATTATAGCCTTGCGTCATATCAAAAATGATTAATTCTGATTTTCGTCTGTTTCTCGTTCTACGCCGGGAAGCGTCTCAATTTTTACAAAGTAGTCGGTATAAAACTTTTTGCACTCGGCCCTGTTTTTGAGAACTTTTTCGTGATCGCCGGCGTGTATGAATTTGGGATGAATTTTGAATGAAACAGCTCCGCGATAACCTTCTTGCTTGAGTTTGGTAAGAAAGCTTTCCAGCGGCAAGATGCCTTCATCCGGCATGGCATAGCCTTTGCCTTTTTTAACGTTGGAAACATGCACATGCACAAGAAATTTACGAAGAATGTGATACACGCGAATTAAATCTTCTTTTTTTTGCGCCACGCGGGTGGTGTCCAAAGAGGCATGCTTGAATTTGCGAAGTTCATTGAGATTGTTCATTGCGTGTTCGGGAATAATGCCAAGGAAAGTTCCCGAAGGTGCGTTTTCTAATGCAATAGAAATTTCTTCACGCTGGCGAATTTTTGGGACCTCACTGGTGAGCCACTTAATATATTTAAAATTGAACATTTTTGGCGGCTGCACGACGATGACTTTGGTGCCGATTTTTTTGGCCATCGTCACTGAATCAACAATGTCGCGTGCCGTGGCATTTTGCGGAGTTTGCAAACTGACAACAGGGAGATGGTATTGATCTACGAGTTTTTTTACGTAGTCGGCGTCTTGTGTATCAAAATCCCGCGGATCCATAAAAAGGTCCACGCCGTCATAGCCGGCTTCTTTCACGAATTCAAAAATTCGATTTAATCCGTAACCCTTGAGTGAGTCGGTGGAGAGGACGATCATAGAGATTTGTTTTATTTATTTCCTAATATTCTACCATAAAGTAAGGATGCTTAGCAACTAGGCCGAGCCGCAGTGGCGAGGCCCGGCGATTAGCAAGTTAAAGGTGGGGAGATAAAAAGATTAAGGAATGAGGGGA
>JBBTWV010000087.1:0-7887 GCA_038062615.1 Patescibacteria group bacterium
GAGTATGAAAGCTAGATGGGATTGCGGGAAAAAACGGATGGACCGGGTTTCACAAGAGCCGTGGTGGGTTCCCAAGGCGCAACCGGCGTTTTGGCTTTCATAAATTTTGAACTCGAGAAAACAATAATCCCAATGCCAAAAAGGATGAAGATACTTGCCGTACCTCGCAAAAACATGATGGCATTTTGTGAAAAACGATAGAACGGCAGCAAAAATTCCAGCCCCCATCCCAGCAAAAGAAAAGCTACGTTGATGAGTGGCGGCGGAAATTTTATTCCGGCGTGTTGCATAGATTGTTTAGTGAGAACTCAGTAAAGCTGATTATGACTTCCGACCTTGAGCAAAACCACTACGACATAGTTTTTTGCTTGTTTGAAAATAATTCTTAAATCAAAAGCAGCATCTATAGAACTACAATCCTTATATCTCCCCTTCAAGGGGTGATTTCGCAGTTTTGCGTCATGGGGATTTTCGTAAAATAATAAAATTGCCTCATCAACTAAAACCTGTTGCTTGAGACTTAATTTCTTATATTGTTTTACGAAATTTTTGTGTCTAAACAACTGCATTATTTCTTTAAAGTGCTAATAAAATCCTCTGCCGAATCAAATGGACCTTCTATATTCTTGCCTTGAGCTAGATCCTGAATTGCAATATCAAGCTCATCATCTCTTACCACCATCACGGTCGTGATTTGAATTTTACCGTCAGCAAAATCATTTAAAAGAATGCGGGTCACGCCAGAAAGAGACAAGTGCATCTTTTTGGCCATTTGCTCAGCTTTTTGCTTCGTTACTTTATCTATCGAAAGTGTAGTTTGATCTTTTGCCATGATTATTATATTAAAAGCTATGGATTACATAGAATATTATATCGGAACCATGGGCTCGCGTCAATAATCTGTTCTTCAGCATGTCCTTCATGCGACACACGCCTTAGCTTGCCTGCGAATTCGAATCCCGCTTTTTTCCATGATCTACCCTTCGGGGACGAGAGGACGAAGCGCAAAACATGACGTTGTCCTGTTTTGCGTGCTGGCGGAGAGGGAGGGATTCGAACCCTCGATAACCCTTACGGGCTATGCCGCTTTTCGAGAGCGGTACCATCAACCACTCGGTCACCTCTCCTCAATGTTTACGCTCGACCTTCGCTCGCACTGGCTAAGCCAGATGCTCACTCGGTCTCGCGGCGCCACCGTGTGGCGCCCAATATTTACTCGCAAACGTCATTGTACCTTATCAAAAACCCCTCTAAACACATTTGACGAGGCACCTTAAATATTATATAATTAACAGATCAAAAGAAAAACTAAAAATACAAAACTATGGCCCAATCATTAAAAATGCCCCCTGGTGCCGAAGCAGAACCTTATGAGCCGGGGAAGCTCACAAGGTTTATTGACCCAAATCGGGAGCCAAAGACCAATCCCGTAACGGACACAACTGCCACTCATCATGAACAAGCCTTGGCCGTAACACGCGATGAGAGTGATTTGCCAAAGCCAATGGGACCAAAAACAGAGGAACAAACGAGGGTGGAGGAACAACCGCTGAGAGAAGAACTCAATCATTTTGAACGGCTTGTGAGTCAAACGGTCCATGACGTAAACAATAAACTCACCATAATCCAAACCTGGACAAGCATGATGCATCAGATGGTAGAGGAAATACACATGGATGTGCTCACAATAATTTTAGGAGAAATTGATGGCTGGTGCAGAAAACTTTCTCTGCTAGGAAGAGAATTTTCACACGAAGTTCACACATTCAACAATACTAGACCGATCAATCAGTCCAAGCTTACAATATTAAAAAATGCCATTGGCCTTACATTTAGAACCTATAGTGAATATGTAAATAATTTAAGGACGCGCATTTTTGTAACCGGAGCACAGATAGAAAGCCAAAAAAGAGAATTAGAAAGTTCTGACCTTTGGAGCGACTTAAGCGAAGGAATTCAAAATTTAAAAACAAGTATTGGAGACATGAAGACCATCCTCAGCGATTTCTACGAATGCCTTAAGGGACACGATGCGGAGCCAAAATTAATTAATGCCTATACGCTACTCGTCGGACGTAAAAATATGCTCGCTTCCCTTATTGAACAAAAAGAAGGCACACAATATGTGCTTCCAGATGCTTCACGGGTGGAAAACCTGGAGATAAACCCCACCATTCATGCCAATCCAAATGAATTATTAAGAACCGTTGAGAATCTTGTCATTAATGCACGACATGCGGTAATGCCAAAAAAAGGAAAAATTATTGTTGACGTTGATGAAGTAGAAGTGGCTGGGCACGGAGAAATTCCAGACGGGACATATGTCGCCATTTCTGTTGAAGATAACGGCACCGGGATGGACGAAGCAACGCTCGGAAAAATTTTCACTCAGGGATTTACCACAAGAGGGAACCAGGGGAACGGCATAGGGCTCACTCAAGTTTTTGATTTTGCAAGAAAAAACAATGGCTGTATTTCAATAATTACTGAACTAGGGAAAGGATCTACCTTTACCATCTACCTTCCAAAACAACCGCGTCTTACCGTGGCCGCTTCCGACGGCAAAACTCGCGAATAACAAAACTCTATGGACATCAACAGCATTCTCCGATTCCTGGATAATTCTCAAAAAGAAACGGACACCATTTCGCAATCCGAGCTGGCCGAACTTAAAAATTTTACTATCGGATTTTTAAAACAGATTCCTCCGCAGGACCATCAATACCGCTGGCGCATTGCCATCGCGCTCTATTTAGCAGAGATGCACTGCATCGCCATTCATGAAACGTATTTGGTGAATGGATTCGAGTCGGTGAAAAAAAAATTCATGGATTTGGAAAAAGATATTGTTGATAATCTTAAAAACGACGGCAACAACGACCATCGAAAAATTATTCATCTCCAGCTTTCCTATTCCTACCGGCTTTTTGGCCACTACCTCAATCGCGCAAGAAAACTGGCCAAGCGGCGCCAGTATGGATACTTGGAGCACAAAATAGATAAAGAAATTCATCAACTCAATGAGCGATTCCTGCTTCATTCAGAAAAATTCAGCAAAACGCTCTCGCTCTATCACATTCTCATCAAGAAAAAATTCAAAAAAAATTATTTTGTGTATGGACTCGTAAGTGGTATCGGAGTCGTGGCTTTTTGGCACGGCTTCTGGGGCATTTTTGATATTTTGCATCTCCACCCTTATTTCACAGCTGTTTTTGGCACCTTCATCTTGATTCTCACGGGAATTTTTCTTCATGAGTTCCTGGGTATACGCAAACAAGACGAAGACTTGTTTCGGTAGACTAATTTTTCGCCCGCTTCCGTTAATGGCTTCCTGCGCCGTAGCTCCGGAAGTGAATTTTTCCCCCGCCTGGGAAAAAATTCACATTTCTTCATTAACCTGAATTCCAAGCAATTTAAGGCCATTTTTGGTGACGACGGTAAAGGCCTCTACCAACTTCAGCCGCGCCTCGCGAACTTCCGGCTCAGCATTTAAGACATCGCACGCCGCATAAAAACTACTAAAGCGGCTGGCCAGTTCAAAAAGATAATTGGCAATAAGATTTGGCTTAAATTCGGCCGCACTCAGAGCAACAACCTCAGGAAATTTTGGCAGTAGCCGAGCCAACGCCAGCTCCGCTGGTTCGTGAAGCAACGCCATCTTGCCGCTTCGCTTCTCACTCCCCTTTCTCAATATTGATTTCGCTCGCGCATACGCATACTGCAAATACGGCGCACTATTGCCCTCCAAGCTCAGCATCTTGTCCCACGTAAACGTTACGTCCGTCAGCCTATTTTGAGCCAGCACCGCGTATTTTACACTGCCCACGCCCACTTTTTTGGCTACTTCTTTTTTGGCCGCCGCCGGCAGATCAGGATTTTTTTCCTCCACAATTTTAAGCGCCAAAGCCTGCGCTTCATCCAGTAATTCCTCCAGCAAAATGATATCTCCCTTGCGAGTGCTCATGCGTTTTTCTGGGAAGCGCATACGCCCAAACGCAATATGCAGATTTCTCGCCTCCGTAAGTTTAAGCATGCCAGTCACCTCAAAAAGTTGTCTGAAATAAAGTTCCTGCGCCATGTCCACCACGTTTAACATAAGAACGGGATGCCAGGTTTCTTCCCAATATTGTATTCGAGCAAGATCACGCGTGGCGTACAAACTGGCTCCGTCAGACTTCTGAATAATGCACGGCGGAATATTCGGATCTTTAAGCGGCGCAATAAGAGCTCCCTTCTCCCCTTTCACAAAAATCCCGCGAGAAGTCCCCATATCTACAATGGCTTGCATCTTATCTTCATAAAAACTTTCCCCATGAATAAAATCAAAACTCACATCCAGTCGGTCCCAAATTTTTTGGAACTCCTGCAAGCTCAACTCCACCACCCACTTCCAAAGTTTGCGATTTTGCGCATCACCTTGCTCCAATTTTTTAAACTCCGCCCGACCTTTATCCTCTAACTGTTCATCTTTTTCCACCTCCTCATGAAACTTCACATACAACTTTAAGAGCTCGGGAATAGGATCTTTTTTTACCGTAGCCTCATCGCCCCAAGTCTTATAGGCATAAAGCAATTTGCCAAACTGTGTGCCGTAATCACCCAAATAATTATCGCGAACAACCGTGTATCCCACCGCCGCCAAAATACGACTGATGGCATTTCCAATAATAGTAGAAAGTAAGTGATGCACGCCCATGGGCTTGGCCACATTGGGATGAGAGGTATCCGTAACCACGGTTTTGCCCTTCCCTACCTCACTTTTTCCATAATCATCTCCCGCTTTTTTCACCTCATCCAAAAAATCCTCAAAAAACTTTGGCGCCAAATAAAAATTTAAAAATCCTGCGCCGGCTGTTTCAATTTTTTCAATCCACTCCGGTTTTTGAATCATCTGCGCCAGTTCCTGTGCCAAAGCCCGCGGATTCATCTTCATTTTTTTACCCAGATCCAACGCCACATTGCTTGAATAATCCCCGTGGGAAGGATCACCCGGATACTCCACCTTAATATCCAGTAACTCACCGGGAAACTTTTGAGTAGCCGCTTTAGCCACCAGTTCGCGTATTTTTTCCTTCAAAAAAACCATGTCCGCATTTTATCACAAGTAGCCACCACAAAATCACAATACTTTTCATAAGTATGACAAGGGAACTCGGTTGAGGAACCTCACCATTTTCTGGTACAATGGCAAGATTTAAAAAAATAAATATGAGAAACAAAACACACAAAAAGATTCTCAAATTTGCTGCCACGGTGATGGTTGCAGCCGTGCTTACCAGCTTACTAGCAGGACTGAGTTTAACGTCTGCACAAG
Organism: Patescibacteria group bacterium; assembly: GCA_038062615.1. Taxonomy (GTDB): domain Bacteria; phylum Patescibacteriota; class Gracilibacteria; order UBA1369; family UM-FILTER-53-11; genus JBBTWV01. The sequence continues at coordinate 5,315 of JBBTWV010000087.1, forward strand.
CCATAGAGCCTGGACCAACAGGCACCACAGCAATAGCAACGGCCACAGCAGACACCAAAGAACCATCCGCCGTGGAAAATCTTAAAGCCACTCCGGGTGATGGCCAAGTTCAACTTACATGGGACAACTCCACCGATAATGTTGGCGTGACCGGTTATAAAATTTATCGCGGTACGCATTCTGTAAAAACATCGGAGGATCAATATGACTTACCGGCGATTCCTGTTGGGAATGTAAAATCTTACACCGTAAAAAATCTTACCAACGGTCAGGCTTATTATTTCTCCCTAACCGCGCTGGACGCCGCCGGAAATGAGAGTTTGGATTACGCTTTAGAAGCACACGCAACTCCTAAAGAAGGTTTGCACCTGGCATCCATTGAAGATAATGGCAAAGCGCCAGAAGTAAAAGATGTGAAGACAGAAGATGTTATTACGGTAACCGTAGAGTTTTCTGAACCCGTAAAACTTCCAGAAGAACACCCAGCCAGTGCATTTACGATTCAAAAAACCTTGGATAAGGCTCGCTTGCAAGTACAAAAAGCAGAAATTGATGCACGCGATGAAAGCGGCGTGACCGTACTTCTTACCACCGCGCCACAGCAAAAAGATGTGGAATATATGGTTACCGCGGGCATTGAAGTACAAGACTACTTTAACAATCCCGTTATCAGCGGAACTTCCGACACGGGAACCTTTGATGGAAGCGATAAGCAAAATGAACGAGTAACGCCGCCACCTTCTTCCTCACCCGATACGCAAGCACCTTCGGTAACGGCCGGCAGTGCGGATTATTCTAACCGCGTTACGGTGAGTTTTTCTGAGCCGGTAAAACTGCCAGAAAATCCTCTCAATAATTTTTCTATTCACAAAAAAGGCACTCAGCAAGTTTTGAAAGTCCTCAATGTCAGCTTAAGCGTGGACAAACAAACCGTGTATGTAAGCACCGATCCTCAACAAGCCGTGGAGTATGAAGTGCGCGTTACCGGAGTAAAAGATCTGGCCGGAAATAGCGTTGATGTTAAGGCAAATTCCGTTACGTTTACCGGGAAAACCACCGGCATTACGGATTTGATTCCGCCGGAAGATGTCACTAATTTGATTGCGCGAATTAAAGATGCCGAAAAAAATATTGTGGAGTTGCGCTGGAAGCCCAGCAAAAATTCCGCAAAAGATTTGCAAGATCAAGTTTTGTATCAGAGTGATGATCGTTCGGGCAAAGCCTTTGGCGATGGAACATCTCTTGGCAGTACCACCGTGGCGCTGGAAGTGCAGGATCTGCAAGCCGGAAACTGGTATACATTTAAAGTGACTTCTAAAGATGAAAACGGCAATGAAAGTAAGGGGGCTTTGCGCTCCGTTTACTTGCCGCAAACTGGCCCGGGAGCTATTGCCGCAGGAATTACTTCCTTGGTGATGGGTTGGTACTCTCGCCGGAAAAAGAAATAGGCAACGACCTCTGTGAAGGAAAAAATTGAAAATATGTTGAGAACCTATGAAATCAATGAAAGACTTACCTCTCTTAGTGCTACTGCGCCTCAGCGAAGCCTCAGCGAAGCTGCCTCGCATCGCACTAAACTCGGGTGAAACACTCATCGAAGTCATTATCGCGGTTTCGGTTTTTGTTATCATCATGGGGGCGGCGGCGGGGATGCATGTGAACAGCATTCGCACCACTGCCATGAATCGCAACGATATTCAGGCCGAACTTTTAGCGGATGACGGCATTGAATTCATCCGCAATATTCTCGGTACGAATTTTTTGCGTTTCGCGCCAAAGGCAGGGCAATGCTGGAATACCAAACTGACGCATACGAACATTGAAACGTGCGACCAGGCTTTGAACAAAATTCCTGCGGGGTCATATCGCGTGGCCATGGATCCGACCAGTTCAGCTTTGCCGATTGTTCTTTCGGCGGCGGCTGATTTTGGGATAGCTCCATTTGATGCCAATAATCCAAATGCGTGGTATCAGATCAAGCTCGATGATCAGCTGAATTTCTATAACTATCACCGCGGGACCGACAGCGTTTTTTTTCATACCATTCAAATCTCATATCCGGATCCGGATTTAATGCAGGTTATTTCTACCGTCGCATTCCGCGCCGGCAAGGACATGCGGGTTTTTAGAAAAAGCAACCTTTTTAACTCCATGTCCCGTGAATAAAGATTTTTCTTCGATGTCATTGCGGACTCGTGATGACAATAGCCATAACTCCGGCGTCAGTCTCATCATCGCCGTCATTTTTGTCTCGTTCTTCATGCTGTTACTGGCAAATTTTGCCGAAGTGCAACTGGCGGTGGTTCGCAACGCAGGAAATTTCCGCAATCAACTCCGCGTCCAGAGTCTCGTTGATTCCACGGAAGAAGTCGCCACACTTCTTGCCGCCAAACATTTCAGCGGTTGGAACTCAAGACTGCAGGACACGGCGGCATACGAACAGATGCTTTGGGAAAATGCCAGGGCCATGGGGTTTGATTCTTGCGATACGCAAAATGCCAACAATGGCACCAAACCGTGCGCGGGATTTTCGGTGCAAGGAAGAGGAGACGCCGGCACGAGAATTAATTTTA
>JBBTWV010000088.1:0-5662 GCA_038062615.1 Patescibacteria group bacterium
CGACATCAAGAACCTGCGCAAGCTCCTGCCCCAAAAGGGCGAGTACCAGCCCCGCGTGATTGCCAAGATAGAGCGCAAGGAAGCTGTGCACAATTTTGATGAAATACTGAAAGAGGCTGATGCCATCATGGTGGCGAGAGGCGACCTTGGCATTGAGCTTCCGGCCCAGGAGATTCCGCTCTTGCAGAAAAAGTTCATTGAGCAGTCCCGCAAAGCCGCCAAACCAGTTATCGTGGCAACCCAGATGCTTGAATCCATGACAACCAACGCGCGCCCCACGCGCGCCGAGGTCAGCGACGTTGCGAATGCGGTGATTGACCACGCGGACTGCCTCATGCTCTCCGGCGAAACATCCACGGGCAAGTACCCGGTTGAGGTGTGCAGGATGATGGCTGACATCATCAAAGAAACCGAGGAATCGCCGTACGATGATCTGCCGCCGCAGGCCGCGGCCCGGTTTACCGTTCCCTCGGTTATCGCGCACACCGCGGACGATGTGGTGGAGCACGACCACATCCGCGCCATTGTGGTGATGTCAGCAAGCGGCTCAAGCGCGCGCCTGATTGCTTCGGAGCGGCCCGAGGTGCCTATTGTGGCTTTGACGCAAAATGACATTGTGCGCCGTCAATTGTCGCTTTCCTGGGGCATCAGTCCGTACCTCATGGAGCGGTATGATACCATTGATGATTTGATTGACGCGAGCGTGGCGCTCGTCAAAAAAGAGCTCAAGGTGAAAAAAGGCGACCACATTATCATCGCGTCCGGGCATCCCACCGGCCCGCGCGGCTCGCTGAATTTATTGAAGATACACACGGTATGAAGTATATTAAATTTTTCAATGAGCTCACCATTAAGGATGTCCCTTTGGTGGGCGGCAAGAACGCGTCCTTGGGGGAGATGGTGCAGAAGCTCACGAAACAGATGCATGTCCCGGACGGGTTTGCCGTGACTGCCAAAGGGTATGAGTACTTCCTGGAGAAGGCGGGCATCAATGATGAAATCAGGAGGGAGCTCTTGGGTTTGGATACCAGGAACACGAGAGAACTCGCAGAGCGCGGGCGTAACATTAGGAGCGCCATACTCTCCGCGGCGTTTCCCCTGGATCTAAAACAGGAGATTGTGCAGGCATACCAGAAGCTCTCAAAGCAGTACCGCACCAAGAATCTGGACGTGGCAGTCCGTTCATCCGCGACTGCCGAGGATTTGCCGGACGCGTCTTTCGCGGGCCAGCAGGAGTCTTTTTTGAATATCGCGGGCGAAGCGGCTGTCATGGAGGCAGTTAAAAAGTGCATGGCATCTTTGTTCACGGACCGCGCCATCAGCTACCGCGTGGACAAGGGGTTTGCCCACCAAAATGTTGCATTGTCCGTGGGCGTGCAGAAAATGGTGCGGAGCGACTTGGCGTGCTCCGGGGTGATGTTCACCCTGGACACGGAGTCCGGTTTCAGGGACGTGGTGCTCATCAACGGCTCCTGGGGCTTGGGGGAGATGATTGTGAAAGGCAAGGTGAGCCCGGATGAGTACTACGTGTTCAAGCCGCTTCTGAAAAAGGGCTTTAAGCCCATTGTGGGCAGGACCTTGGGAACCAAAAAGCAGAAAATGGTGTATTCAGTCGGGGAGACTGACCCAACCAAGACTATTGACGTGACAGAACAAGACCAGCGCCGGCACGTGTTGTCAGAACAGGAAATTTTGCAGCTCGCGCGATGGGGTGTCATCATTGAAGAGCACTACAAGCGGCCCATGGACATTGAGTGGGCCAAGGACGGGGGTGACGGGAAGCTGTATATTGTGCAGGCGCGGCCCGAGACCGTGCAAGCGCGCAGGGACGTGCATGTGTTGGAAGAATTCAAAATCAAACAAAAGGGTGATGTTTTGGTTCGCGGCCAAGCCGTGGGGTCAAAAATAGGAATTGGAAACATCCGCGTCATTAAAGACGTGTCCGGCTTGCACACGTTCAAGCAAGGAGAAATCCTCGCGACTGAAATGACTGACCCGGACTGGGAGCCCATCATGAAGCTCGCGTCCGGCATTGTCACCAACGCGGGGGGCCGCACGTGCCATGCCGCCATTGTGGCGCGCGAGCTCGGAATCCCCGCTATTGTGGGCGCCAAGAACGCGACCGAGGTTCTCAAAACCGGCGCCTTGGCAACCATAAGCTGCGCGGAGGGGGAGGTTGGGTTTGTGTACAAAGGCAAAATGTCCTACACCGTCATCAAGCATGATTTGCGCAAGCTGCCCAAGACGCGCACAAGTATCATGATGAACCTGGCCTCGCCGGAGAAGGCGTTCATGGATTCGTTCATTCCCAATAGCGGGGTGGGCTTGGCGCGCGAGGAGTTCATCATCAATACCTTTATCCAGATCCATCCTCTGGCTTTGGTCAATTATGGGTCCATCAAAGATGCCGAGGTTACGGCAAAAATAGACGCGCTCACCACGGACTATAAGGATAAGGCGCAGTTTTTCGTGGACAAGCTTGCCGAGGGCGTGGGTCGGATTGCGGCCGCGTTCTACCCGAAAGACGTCATCGTCCGCATGTCCGACTTTAAAACCAATGAGTACGCCAATTTAATCGGCGGAGCAAGCTACGAGCCGCAGGAAAGCAACCCCATGATTGGCTGGCGCGGAGCCTCGCGCTACTACGATGAAAAGTACGTAGCCGGATTTTCACTTGAGTGCCGCGCCATGAAAAAGGCGCGCGAGGAAATGGGCCTCACCAACATCAAACTCATGGTGCCGTTTTGCAGGACAGTGGATGAGGGCAAGCGCGTCTTGTCTGTCATGGCCAAGCATGGCCTCAAGCGGGGCGTAAAAAATCTTGAGGTGTACGTGATGGCGGAGATTCCTGCGAACGTGATTCTCGCAAAAGAGTTTGCCAAAATTTTTGACGGGTTCTCCATCGGTTCAAACGACCTCACGCAATTGGTGCTGGGGGTTGATAGGGACTCGGAGCTTGTGTCCCACATCTACGACGAGAACAACGCAGCCGTGAAAAAGATGATTTCCGACCTGATTGCGACCGCCAAAAAAGCCGGGCGCAAAGTGGGCATCTGCGGCCAGGCGCCATCCGATTATCCGGAGTTCGCGGCCTGGTTGGCGCAAGAAGGTATTGATTCCATGTCCCTGACACCTGATTCAGTTGTTGGGGTGATAGAACGGGTTGCAAAGGCGGAGCAGAAAAAATAGTATTTTTTGGACGTTATATACAAAATTTCCATAAATTTTTTGCCTGTGGTATAATATAAAAATAAAATAGCAAACAATAATTTCAGTATGGCACAGGACGAAACAAAAAACCAAAACAATTCTGATAGCTTACTTGATGATAACTATCGGAAACCCGGAGAGCCTATCAATATTGAGAGGCTTATTGAAATTGCCGACAGATTAGATATCCTTGAACAACAGAACAGGGATAATGAGAAGTTAGCTCCTTATGGTCATCCATGAATCCTTAAAAGGGGCCTTAAAACTCAAGGCTGTTCTACTTGATACGTGTGTACTTGGAACCATAAGAAATAATATAAAAAATCCTGATGTTCAGGATTTTCTTAAACTATTGGATGAATTGAAGTGCACTCTGACTATTAATGATCTGATAAAAGCAGAATTTTTTAGGGACGCAAACTCTCACACAGAACTACTGGAACGGAATAATTTTATCAAAGCATTGTGCCAACAATTCAGCCTCCCATTTGATCAAAGCATCTATAGGTCAGCCATGATACTGTCCTATATTTATGTGCGCCATAAGCATAAGGGAGTTGAGTTGATTGATTTAATGACTTCAGCATTGCTTGAAAAATACGCAAACAACCAAAGGCTGATTTTGGTTACTACCAATCACAAAGATTACCCGCTAACAGTACATGATAGAATAGGAGCGGTGGTACTTGATTTAGGGAAAGACCTCTCCACGCTGGGTTTTTATACTATAAACACCAATAAATGGGCCGAAGAAGCAAGTGAATTGCGTGATAGCGAAGAATGGCAACCACCAGCTCGATCCAATATCCCTGAACCGCCTAAGCTATTCGGCTAGAGTAATTTTGCGTGTAGTCCCCTAATTTTCTAACAAATAAACGGCTAAGGCTAGCTTTAGCCGTTTATGGGCTTTTCATTTTGATAAAAATTTGGTAAGGTAGAGTATGCTTTGGAGAGATGCGAGAGTGGTTTAATCGGCACGCTTGGAAAGCGTGTGTGCCGCAAGGCACCCAGGGTTCGAATCCCTGTCTCTCCGCCACGTTTTTTGAACACAATAATATTACCAAATTGAAAATATCTATGTCTGTTGCTCCATTGCGAGAAGTGTTTGGCATCTCAACTGATATTCCAAAATATACTTATGTAGATCGCCAAAAATTGGATCAACGTTTTCAGTATTACCTGGGAAGTCAAAAGCATATTGTTGTCCATGGCGCATCCAAGCAGGGAAAATCTTGCTTGCGTAAAAAGATGATCGATGATGCAAATTGTTTGATTGTGCAATGTCTTCCTGCGATGACAAAAGGCGAGGAGGTGTGGCGTACTGCATTGCGGAACGCTGGAGTTGAACGAATGACTCGTTCTTCAAGTAGCAAAGAGTTCGCAAGTCAAGTCGAGGGCGAAGTTGAGGGACAAGGAGGTTTACCCTTAGTCGCTAGTGTTAAGGGAAAAGTTGCTGGTACAGTTAAGTCTGGAGATTCGGAGGTTCGAGAGAGTTCTCCTATAGGGTCCGATAGTCTTTTACCGGAATTGGCAGAATTTTTACGAGAAAATAATAAGCGACTTATTATCGAAGATTTTCATTATTTACCAGATCATGTACGGCAGGAAGTTGCTTTTGGATTGAAAGCTTTGTATGAAGAAAGTGCTTATGTTGTAATTGTTGGTATTTGGTCAGAACAGAATTTGATCACATATTACAATGGAGACCTTACTGGCAGGATTGAAGAGATCAATCTTACATGGAATAAAAACGAATTATCTCAAGTTCTTTCGCAAGGTGAGGGGGCACTGAATATTGAATTTGCTCCGGGATTGAGAAACCAACTTATAGAATCAGCCTTTGAAAATGTTGGCTTGCTTCAACGTTTAGCGGAAAAGGTATGTCTTGAGGCAGATGTTTTAGAATCTCAACCAGCCAAGAAAGATCTTTCTGATATAACTTTTCTTAATACAGCAAGACAGCAATTGGTAACTGATATCCGTCAGCGATATTTAAATATTGCTGACGTTTTTAAGGCGAGTATGCGTTCTGATGCGGTACTTCTTCTTTATGCGAGGATTTATAATGAGCTGATTGACGCCAGTGATGAACAGCTGATTAAGGGAATTGAGTACCCTGTTTTGTTTAATAGGATTGAGCAGCATGCGCAATCAGTTACAATACGTCAGTCTGATCTGACTTCGGCATTGGATAAAGTGGAACGACTTCAAGCACGTAAAGGTGTTACGCCTTTGTTGGTTTCTTATAGTAAAAATTTGCGGAAATTATTTCTTTTTGAAGTTGGTTTTTTCTGTTTTGAGTTAAGGCTTTGACAATTCGAACTTCATGTCCCAGGTAACCGAACAAATCAAAGACCGCATTGACATTGTTGATGTGGTGCGCGAGTATGTGCCCGAGCTCAAGAAAGCGGGCGTCAACTGGAAAGCGCGGTGTCCGTTCCACCAGGAAAAG
>JBBTWV010000089.1:0-5585 GCA_038062615.1 Patescibacteria group bacterium
GGCTATGATTTAATAATCACATATATTATGGTGAATCAGAAAATAAAAAAGCGTGCCGTTCACAGGGCAAAAATCATTAAGGGGCAGCTGGACGGGCTCATATCGGCGATCGATCTGGAAGTATACTGCACGGAACTCCTCCATCAATCCTATTCCATTCAGCAGTCCTTAAAGAGCTTGGACAAGATGCTTCTTGAAAATCACCTTGTTACCCATGTTCGAGATCAGATGAAAAGCAAAGATCAATACCAAAGAGCGGTAAAGGAGCTGATTAAGATTTTTACTTTTTCTAATCGCTAAAATTTTTATTTTTTTAACTTTTTTATATGAAATTCTCACTTACAAAATACGGCTGGCGCTGCGTTTTAGGCGCAGAAGTGGCATATGTCATTTGCCTACTGGGCGGCTTTTTACCGCTTCGCAACGCGCGTGCCGTAGAACTGCATCACAGCCTTTTTGAAACCTTGCCGGGATTCACTTGGATCAATTTTGGCAGTTTTGTTTTGGGCGCAGTCTACATGTTTGTTTTCTCTTGGATTTTTGCTTGGTACATGGTCTGGATGCTCAACAGCAGCATCAAACACTAGGCCCTAGAAAACACCCAGATGATGCCCGGTAAAAAAGAGGGTGAGCGCGGCAGTGCCAAGAACGGTGAATATTAAAACGAGCTGGAGCGTTCTCTTAAGGCGTTCATCACTATATTTGTAGGGCGATGCATACACCACAATACTGGCGGCTGCAAAAAGAAGGAGAGAGAAAATACTTTTGGATGTCCAGTGATGGCCTGAGAAATTTTTGAGCCAATCTTTAAGCGGAACGGAAAATTCAGCCCATATCGTAATAACGACAACGAACACGATAGTGATAATGGCCGAAGTAGCGGACGCCGCAATGAGTCGCGGTTTATTCATAGAGCAGGAGTGGTTACGCCCCAGCGGGCTGCAGCAGAAATAACAAATCCCATAGCGCCAATAAGAAAGCCAAGCGCCACAACAAATCCGGTCAGCCACAACGTAAGCTTGTTAAGTTTGAGCCGTTCCATTTCATCTTTTTCAAGAAGAGTTATCAGCAATACCATTACCGCAAGCGGAATAATGAACAGGAAAACATGTTCCTTGGTTTCCATGATGATGTTATGCGCCCACGGCGCAAGACCGCTTTTAATAATCGGTTTTACGAGCGTGCCATAGTAAATAACATAGTAATATCCTCCGGCAAGCCAGCTGCCTGCAAAGGCGGCGGTACCAATAGCCGCCGTGATTATTTTGCTTTTGCGTGAACTGCCGACCTCTTTTAATTTTCCAAATAACCACAAAAAGGCGTCAATGCCCAAAATGGCAAAACCCAAATGGAGGCCAATAAGAACCGGTTTGCTTTGTAGAATGGAGACGAGATCCATTGCCGCGAGTGTACGCTTTCAAGCGGATAGTAGTCTAGCCCAGATTGACGACTTTCCTCAATAAAGCGTACCATTGTCGCATGAATAAAAAATCTTTAGCAGCGGCAACGGTCATTTTTGGAATGCTTTTGCAGACGGCAACGGTTTTTGCGGCGGGCGAGAAGCCATCCGCAGATTTTTTTGAAACCGCATGGCAAGAGGCAACGGCATCACAGGCCTATGGTTTTGTATGTAGCATTACTTCCAGCAGTCCGAAAGCTGCGTCAAATTCACTTACCGGTGACCAAAAAAAACTGGTGGATCTCACATTCGCGGCGCTTAAACGATACAAACGAGTAGAACAAGGCACGCTCCTTGGGGAAAAACATAAGATTTCTACTTCTTTCATGAGCCTTAATACCTTACGTATCTTGGACCAGATGGCGGCGGGCCAATTTGACCTCGAAAAGGCTGCTGAAAAAATGAAGGAACTGAAAAAACAAAATATAGATCTCGTTCTGGCTGACAATTCGTTTTATTACAAAGGTGACAATGGATGGAAGACTTTTCAGGACGCCGACTTGGCGACTAATCTCTATAACGGCGTATTGGGTTCACCATTTACCAAGCCTCTCGAAAAAAACTCTTTTACATTCAAGAACTATAAAAAATCGGGAAAGTCCCAAATGGCGATTTATAGCGGAACGCTGACGTCCGCAGAGACAACATCTCTTTTAAAGCCTTTTATGGGCGAAGACGAAGCCAAAAAGCGCGATCCGGCTCCTGTGGAACTTTTTATTACCGGGGATGGCCACATTAAAAAGTTAAACGTAGTGGATAAGGTTGTTGTAGGTGGATTATCCTTTACGGTCAAAGAGCAGTGCGACCTTAAACTGAAGGGTATGAAGATTAAGATTCAGTCGGGCGCCACTCTTGGGAGTAAACAAGAATTGATTGAGTTGCTTACTTCAATTCTCTAGGACTCCAATACATTCAAAATCTTATCCAGTTTAGAATTTAATATCTCAAACTGCTCTTTTGATATGGAGGCAGGAGCATGCATGGGAGGCCTGGAGAAACTTCGCTCTCCAAAATCCCGTCCGCCAGGCCGAGCCTCAGCGAGGCTAGGATTATTGCGCCCAAAGGGCGCTCCATTCGATTCCCTTGGGCTCGTATCCGTTCTATTTTTAAAACACTTCCTACAAAAAACTGGCTTATCGCCGCTTGGCTTAAAGGGCACTTCGCATTCTTTGTTGCACTCACTGCATATTGCCTGATGCAGCGTTGGTTTTGGGCCGTCCCTTCCGCCAAAGCTGCTTTGCCCTCCAAAACTCTTTCGGGCGTACTTTTTATCACTATTTCCTCCCTTTTTATTATCTCTGCGGAAAGCCATATATTGGTTGTTAATACTAAGTGGGCTGCACTCTATGCTTTAAAAATGCGGAAAGCAATAGGGCCTGTTCACACAACCCGCTTGAACATGGAAGCAACAAATTTTGTTTTAGTTCAAGGAACGACGACGATGGCGTACTGAAAAGTACGTCAAGGAGGAGTGACGCAGAAATGGACAAAATTTGTTGCTTCCCTTCGGGTTGATTGGCAACTTGCTGGCTTCTTCGTTATTCGTCGCTTATGTACCTTCAGGTACATGACGCTCCTGCCTCCTTGCTTAGAATCGGCATGCCGCCTTAGCGGCACATGCCTCGAATCCAGCTTCGTTGCCAAGTCAACCATGCCAAGCGGGTTGTGTGAACAGGCCCTAGTAATCAAAAACCCCACTTGAGGTTCGCCCGAGTGGGGTTTTAAAATCGAGGTTTTTTTGGCTTTCAACTAAGCAGCGTCCGTAGAGACAGCCACGTTCGTAGCTTTTGGTCCTTTTGGAGATTCGCCCATGTCGAACGTCACGACGTTTCCTTCCTGCATTTCTTTAAAATCGCGGTTGGTGCAGTCGTTAGCGTGGAAGAAGATATCCTCTCCTTCTCTTGGAGTGCCATCATCGTTGAGTGGCGTAATGAATCCGAAGCCCTTTTCGTTGAGCCGTTTAATGGTACCTTTCATAAAATAAAAGGTTAAAAAATAAATTCCTCTAAGTTTCGTACTGCAGGAATTTATTTGACAACCCTACAAAACTCTACCTATTGGTTGTTCCTAATATAGCAGTATTGACCAATTTTTCCAAAAGAAGTTTGAATTCCAGGTAGCCAGCTTCGGTATTAAAGTGGCCTGCATGTGGAACTAAGGTGAGTTTTGCACCCAGGTTTTTTGCCAACTGCTGGCCATTTTCTAAGCAAATATAAGGGTCGTTATCCGAATGAAATACCTCAAAATGTTGAGCTTTGCGTTTAATATTTTCCCAATCCAAAGAAAAGTTTCCGCTAAAGTCGCGATCTCCCTCAAAATACAAAATCGGTTTTATTCCAATGGGTGCCGCAACAAAAAACGCCGCTTTAATGGGAAGTGGTAATTTTTCCAGAACCCTTAACAGAAATAATCCGCCTAAACTGTGGCCAATCATGATGCTGTTTTCATCAATATCTTTTTTATAATCCTCTAAAACTTTCAGCCAGGCTTCAAGCGACTGGCCTTTGGGGGTAGGGAAGTGCGGCACGAAAACGGCATGACCTTTTTCTTCCAGCTTTTTCTTTAACCACGGGTACCAATTTTCCTGTGGGTGCCCACCGGTACCGTGGAAGATGAAGATAGTCTTTTTCATGGGAATACTTTAGCATTGTTTTATGACACTATTTGTTGCCGTAACGTGAGGTGATAAATCGCGTTGTAAATCAAGATAGAGGCTCTTTATTCTTTAACTTCCGTTTATGCAGAATAAGTTTAGAAAAGGATTACTTTTGGGGGGAATATTAACGACCCTTGCTATTGCTGGTTTAGCCATGACGAAGGTTGGCACGCAACTGAGTGAGGAACTTCAGGACGATCTCAAGGCTCTTACGAAGAAAGTAAAAAAACAGCTTGCAGACATGGAAGACATCACGGAAGAAAAATATGACGAGTTGGTGAGCTCGGTGGTAAGTGAATATAACAAGAAAAGAAAGTTGGCGAGTGACGCCCAAAAATCTCTCACTTCGGCCTTACAGGAAAAGTGGAAAGAGATGGAGGAAGCCTATAATTAACTTATAATGTATGGAACGAAAAAGTGCTTACATCAAAGGTAAAAGGGGGCATCACGAAATAAAGAATCCCTATCTTATAGAAAGAGAGAAGGGGAACGATCGTGCTCTCAACGAGAAGGGTCGCAATACGGATCGTCTTAAAAACCAGCCTATTCGCCGTGCTCCTATAGGCCGAGCCACAGCGAGGCTAAGCAAATAATGCGCCCAAAGGGCGCAACCTAAAGTGCGGAGCCGATAGAGTAGGCGCTTTTATTTGGCTTTTGGATCGAAGTTAACCATCCACTGCACGCCGAACTTGTCTTTAAAACTGCCGTAGTAGGTGCCCCACGGCTGGTCGGCATATTTCTTTGCTCCTTATATCATCCAGTATATTGATCAGGATTTTCCATACCAGCATCTCTCATTCTCTTTAAAGCTTCAACTATAAGCGGCTCCATGCGGCTCCTTACAAAGTAGTCTGCCCTGGCGTAACCGACTATTGTATCAATCGGCATCTCAATTGGAGTTGGTGTATCCAGGCTACTCGGAGGTAGGTGATGAAAGGATCCAATGGCGACGAGTCGCACAGGGTTAAATTTTTGATGTAATTCTACGAGAGCTAAAATTGCTTTAACGAGGGGTCCATTGGCTTCCAGAAAATCTTTCCAATGCGGATCGGCACTGACCTTTTTATATTGATAGGTTATAGAATCTGTAGCCGTTTCCGCCTGATACATGCCAACAAAAATTTGCCACGCATTGTTTGCCAAATTAGGCCATTGATAATTTTCTGGGTGTGAGTCTCTCTCTTTCTCATCTTCCAGCTGTGCGTTGTTGAGACATATCGCTAATTTTAGCGCAGTCCGTAAAGTCGCTTCTTTAATGTTTTTTTCGCGTAGCGCTCTCTGAGTTATCGGATCTTCAGGGAGCGGCGAATCAGGTATCAACTCTGCCTGTCTTTGAAGTTGAGTGGCTTTCAGAACTATATCTTCCATCTGCCTATATTATAACACAAAAAGCGTTTTTCGTCGCTCCACCTACTGGGGTAATGTAAAGCAGATGGAACAGTCCTAACACCTTTGATGGGTGTTAGGATG
>JBBTWV010000090.1:0-5344 GCA_038062615.1 Patescibacteria group bacterium
GACAGCAGAAAAATTAAAGTCGATGATCTTTTAGATCAAGATAAAAAATATACACAGCGAAAAATCGTTGCACGTCAGAGTAGCTCAGTTGGTAGAGCGTGGGACTCATAAGCCCAAGGTCGCCGGTTCAATCCCGGCCCCTGACACCAAATAGACAAAATCACTGACCACTTGGGCAGTAATCTTTATAGTACTCACCATATGCCGCGGTGGTATTTCTTGTGAGACCATATTTTTCTAATAATTCTTGAGATATTTTTTTACCTAAACCATTCTCGATAATTGGAATAGTTCTTGAGCAGTTTCTTTTCGCAATGGCTTCCTGTGAATTGTTTTTTCGTCTTTCCTTGACCAACTGCTTCATAACTCGTTTTAATTTTTTATTCCCGTAAGTAGTTTCAATCTCATGCCAAAAACACATTCCCGTGTAGTACATACGATTCCTATTTTCCAGTACTGGAGCTCCCTTGATAAGTATAGTGGGATAGAGACCGAGGTTTTCATAATCAGTAGGATCATTGCCTTCATGCAGACATTGGTAGGGTTCACAGAATGCCTGTGGGAGACATATTTTTTCGATATCGCTTTTATTGCGGTCACCAATTTGATACTGGACATATTCAGCAAGTCCTTCTTCGAGCCATCCATAGAGAGGTAAATTACGGAGAAAGAGATGTGTCAGTTCGTGGGGATAGGGGCAGATATCTTTTTCCATAAGTTCCTTAATGCTCGGTATAGTTTTGCTCAGAACTGCTTTCCAGTTGTAGTCGGGACCTACCTCTAACCTTATGCTGTTCCAATCGGCACCAGCCATGGTTTGATCGCTCGAAAAAATATTTTCAATAACATGCTTGGTATCAATCAGACGTGGCGTAATCTCGAGGATTTTTTTTATTTTCGGGAAACAAAAAGCATTTTGAATAAGATGCGCTTCTGCAAACTCTCGGAAATTATTCTGATCGGTATAGGTGACGAAAAATTTACCAAGCAGAGAGATCGATTTCTCGTCGGGGAAAGGATGCCCATCAACAGATGGGGAATCGGCATTTTTTATCTTTTTCTCATAGCTGCTGTATTTCGTGTTTGGAGCAACTGCATATACCGCGAGTGATAACAAAAGAAGAACTGATGTCGCAGAAGCTAATATCCGCCATATTTTTATTCCTTCCATATCTCAATCGTATCAAACTTACCTCGGACTATCCAAATATCTCTGCAAAATAATCTGCGCGGCAATGGTATCGGTGTTTCCGGTCTTTTTGATGCGGTCCGCACGAGAAGGGATTTTTGAAAGTGCTTCATCGGAGGTTCCAAACTCATCCACAGAGATTACGGGAATATTAAATTTTTTAAATAATTTTTCCCCAAACGCGCGCGACTTTTGGGACTGAATAGTTTCTTCATTATCGCTGGAAAGCGCTGCGCCAATAAGAATCAAAGAAATATTCTCTTCCTTTAAAAACTGGCCAATCGTCCTAAAGAGGCTTTTCTGCGGACTTCCCTGCCAAATACCACGAGGAAAAGCCACGGTCTGAGTCTCATCGCTTATGGCATAGCCTACGCGTTTTTCGCCCCAATCAATGGCAAGAATTTTTCCCATCCACAATAAGTTCTTATTTTTTCTCTACAACTTCAGCCGTTACCATGGTGGAGATGCCCTCTGCCAACTGAATGCGTACGGTGTGGCTGCCAACGGCTTTAATGGCCGCAGGAATAATCACCGACTTGGCTTCTACTTCCACATTGAACTGCTGTTTGATGGCCTTTACGATGTCGGTTGCCTTCACACCACCGTAGAGTGTTCCTTTGGCCGTCACCTTCTTCTCAATCTTCAACTTAGCACCTTCCAAACGGCGTTTAATTTCTTGAAATTGACCAACCAACTGTTCTTTTTCAATCAGCATGTTTTTGCGGAGGCTTTCCCATTTCTTAAGGGCTGGAGCTGTCCCCATGACCGCTTTTTTACGAGGTAAGAGAAAATTGCGAAAATATCCATTTTTCACGTTTTTTACTTCGCCTTTAGTGGCTGTGCCCGCGATGGATTCAAGAAAGATGACTTTCATAGGAGTACGGTTAGAGGTTAGGAAATTCCAGATAAGGAAGGAGGCTTAGGCGGTCGCTGTGATAGTCCAGAGTGCTGACCGTAAAGGGCGCTATCCGCTTATCAAGGATATAATGATACACGGGGGTAGAAAGAAACACCACGGGAATTTCTTCGGCAATCACCTTAGAAAGCTCCCTAAAAAGCTTTTCTTTATCCTGGGAGTCCTTTTCTTTGCGAATGGCTTCGGTGATTCCATCCGTGCGGAAGCTCTTAAAATTGGCGAAGTTGAGCCCAGCTGGATTCCCATCCACTCCCCCAATCTGGCTTGAATGGAAGAGCGGGTAAACATCGCGATTATAGCCAAGGTTTTGTCGAATGAGAAGGAGGTCATACATCCGTTGGCTCACGGAGGCAGAGAAGTCCTGGGTCTCGGCTTTTTCTACGACGATTTGAATTCCCAGGGTTTGCCATTCGTTGCGCAGAGTTTCAATGAGTTCCGGTGGCGTCCTACTAAGGGCAAGGAGTTTAAGCGATATTTTTTCTCCTTTTTTATTGAGGCGGAATCCTTCGGCTCCCATTTTAAGTCCCATGTTATCGAGTGTTTTTCCCGCTGCTTCCGGATTAAAAACAAAAAGCGGATCGTCGTGATGATCTTGCAAATCCAAAGAATCCACTCGCTGCTGCCCAGCGGTAACCGCCGCATTCTTATTTAAGGCTTGCGCTAGGGCTTGGCGAAAGCGTTTCTCGTTGAGGAGGCCGTGATCCGTATTAAAATAAAGCGCGGTGAATTGATTGAGCGTGTAGGGATAAAAATTAAAACGGCCATCTTCTTCTAAGGCTTTTACAGACGGCGATTTTTTTTCTATTTTAGAAACTGCATGGAGCGCTTTCTGCTCACTTATGAGCGTTTCTTCATCCGGAAAGGTAAAAAAACGGAGATGTTCCAGTAAAGGTTTTTGGCCATAATATTCGGGAAAAGCGGATAGGTTGACCACATCTCCAGTGGCATTCAGTTTGAGGTTTTGGACCATATAAGGGCCAGTTCCGATGGGGCGTTGTCCGAATGAAGACTTATCTAAATTGGCAATCGGCGTTTGCTCGAGAATGTGTTTGGGAAGTAACCCTACCGTAAGATGAGAAATAAAATAGGAGTTGGGTTTGGGTAAGGTAAATATCACCGTGGAACTTCCTGTTGAAGTAACCTGGACGCTTTCAAATGCATTGGTGAGAACCGGATTGCGCAGCCCAGGATCCTGAATAACATCACGAAAAGTAAAAAGAACATCATCCGTGGTGAAAGGTTTTTTGTCATGCCAAAGAATATTAGGACGAATGGTAAAGGTGTAGGTAAGGCCGTTGCTGCTCCTTTCCCATTTTTCAGCGAGATCGGGAAAGAAGTTTTTAGCAGCCGGATCATAACGCATGAGACCCGAAAAGATCAGTTCGCTTAAATCGCGATCGGCATCGCTAAAATCAACAAAAAGCGGATTTAAATTGCGGACATGCCCCACCATGCCTTCGGCAAAAATGCCTTTTTCGGACCTCACCGGGAAGCGCAGCTGCTGAATAATAAATCTTCCTAAGGATATTACAAAAACGGCCGACAAAACCGCCACGATGATTTTTTCTCGGCGCGGCATGGAAGCAAAAATCTTCCAAACTTTGGCGAGTTGTATCATGGGAAGAAGATGAACGCCAGCGAGGTCCCAATGAATAAAACAGAGAGGACCACGGTGCCAACGAAAAGGAGTTTATCAATACCGCGTCGGCTGCGGTAAAACTCACCGCCTCCACCAAAAGTGGCAGAAAGTCCGACTCCTTTTTCTTGCGAAAGGATAGAAATAATCAAAAGGATGGAAACAATGATCTGAAAAATGACGAGAAATTGATGCATAGAAGTTATTTGTTATGGACAATCAGATGTTCGGCCCAGTTGATAATACCAAAAAGGAAGCCCGCCAGGAAGTAGTGCCGAATAGCAGGCACAACAAGGGTAACGGCGGAAATCGCCAGAGACTCAATGGTTACCTCAAAAAACCAGAAAATAAGGCCATTTATAAGGATAAGAGAGAGTCCGAGCGTGATTATTTGGAGAGGGAAGGTAAAGAGCTTGATAATCGGCTTTACGATAGTATTGAGCACACCCATTACCAAGCCGCCAATGGCAAAAAAAGTAATCCCGCCGGTGTATTGAATTTGCGGAACGAGGTAGATGACGCCATAGAGCGCCAGGGCGTTGAGGACGATGCCGATGATAAGTTTTTTAAGCACGGGAAAAGTTTTATATGAACAGCCCCTAGATTATTTTCTTACACCAAGTTGCACTTTTTCCGCCTCAATTTCAACCGTATCGTGAGCATCCCACTCAAAATCGCCTTTTTCTTGAACTTCCAGCGCCAAAGTCTCACGGGCAATAACATCCGCATAGTGCGTCACGGCGTCTTGGATAAACTTGGGGCCATGGACGTACACATAAATGCGATCCGAAATACCATAATTGGCTTTTTTGCGGAGATCCTGCAGAAAACGGATGATGTTGCGCACGTAACCCTCTTCCAAAAGTTCTTTGGTGATATTCATGTCCAAGCCCACAAGAATGCCATCCTCACTTTCTACATCAAATCCATCTTGGCCTTTGTAGCCAATACTCGCCTCATCCGCATTCAGCGTATAGAGTGCCTTGCCTTGAGCCGGAAGATGAATGGTGCCGTTGGCTTGAATAGTAAAGTTGCCTTCCCTGGCCATCGCCAAAATCTTTTGCGTCTCACCGCCAAAACGCGGCCCTACCTTTCGTGAATCAACAAAAATAGTTGGCATGGCCATCTTGCCTTCACTTTCAAAACGTAGATTTTTAACGTTGAGCTCCTCAAGGATCACATCTTTATAGGACTCCACCATTTTTTGCGGAATTTTTGGTGGAAGCGCCAAAATGAGTTCACCAAGCGGTTGGCGGACTTTGATGTTCTTTTTTGAGCGGATGCGCAACGCCAAAGAAACAATCGTACGCACGGTTTTGATCTCTTCATTGAGCTTACTTTTTATGCGCTGTGCGTTGGCTTTTGGCCAGTCTTCCAAATGTACTGATTCGCGGCCAGTGAGATTCTTATAAATGATGTCGGAAATGTTTGGCATAAATGGTGCCAAGAGCAGACAGAGGGTTTTGAGTACGTTGTGGAGCGTTTCATAAGCCTGTGCTTTATCGCTATCGCTTTCGCTCTTCCAAAAGCGGCGACGGCTGCGGCGCACGTACCAGTTGGAAAGATTATCCATAAAAGCCATGATGGGCCGCGTGGCTTCGGT
>JBBTWV010000091.1:0-11201 GCA_038062615.1 Patescibacteria group bacterium
ACAAAAGCATATCCAGCTTCCCTGCTTGGTCTAACGCGCTCAAATCATCAAAACCACCAATGTGCTTATTATTGATGAAGATTTGAGGCGTCGTGAGCCGGCCACCACTCCGCTGGATCATCTCTTCGCTCAACTTTTCATCATCCAAAATATCAATCTCCGTCCAGGTTGCACCTTTGCTCTTAAGAAGGTGTTTAGCAGCCGTGCAATAGCCGCAAAGCGGCTTGGTATAGATGGTAACTTTGGCCATATGACCCTAATATAGTAGCACTATGAATTTGAAAAAAGGAGACGTTGTGGAGGTTGTTATAAGCGATTTGGCGTTTGGGGGTGAGGGCGTTGGGAAGCTCAAATTACCAGGCGGCGATTTTGTGGTTTTTGTGGAGGACGTGGCGCCGGGTGACCGTGTGCAAGCGCGTCTCTTTAAAATAAAAAAACAGTTTACGCAGGCAAAGCTGGTAAAAATCCTAGAGCCTTCGACGCAGAGAATCACTCCGCGATGCAAACATTTTGAGATATGCGGAGGTTGCACCCTGCAATTTTTTAAATATGAAGATCAGTTGAAGTGGAAAGAAAAAATTGTAAAAGATGCGCTGCGGCAAATTGGCGGATTTGGAGATATTGAGATTGAGCCCATTATTGGATGTGAAGATCCGTGGTTTTATAGGAATAAAATGGAGTACAGTTTTGGGTTTGAGGATGGCGCGACGGAGCCCAAAAAATTGGCTCTGGGACTGCATCCTGCGGGGTGGTTCAAATCGGTTTTCGATTTGGAAGAATGTTTTTTGCAGTCGCCGCTGGCGGTAAAAATAGTGGAGGCCACTAAAACTTGGGCGCGAGAGCAAAACCTGGCGCCGCATGACCCACGCACGAATGAAGGCATCCTTAAAACCCTCATGATTCGCGAGGGAAAAAACACCAACGAGATGATGGTAAATTTAATCACCAACGGCCGCAATTTTCCTCAGGAAAAAATATTCAGCGATTTTATTACCAAAAATTTTCCGGAAGTAACTTCTCTTTATCGCACCGCGGTAACCATCCAGCGCGGACACCGAACGGTGGTGGAAGAGTTCCTCTTAGCCGGGAAACCCATTCTTACAGAAACTCTGTCAGTCCCAAAACCTGACGATCAAGCCAAAAACACTACGCTCACATTCCAAATTCATCCTCAGGCATTTTTTCAAACCAACACGAGGCAGGCACAAGTTCTCTACGGAAAAATTTTAGAACTGGCGCAACCTCAGCAAGAAGATTTTGTTTTGGATCTTTTTTGCGGCACCGGCACCATCGGCATGTTTTTTGCAAAGTTTTCCGCAAAAGTTGCCGGCGTGGAGCTCAACGAATCCGCCATCCAAAATGCCAAGGAAAACGCCAAACAAAATGACATCGCCAACATTGATTTTTTCTGTGGCGACGTCTCCAATTTTCTTAAAACAAGCTCCCCTCCTTCTATCCTCATTACGGATCCTCCGCGTGCCGGCATTGCGCCAAAAACTCTCCAGCAAATTTTGGAGCTCAAAATCCCAAAGTGGATATATGTTTCATGCAATCCATCCACCCTGGCGCGCGACCTCATAAGCATGACCAAAAACGGCTATCAAATCAAAAAAATACAGCCAGTGGATATGTTTCCACATACCTATCACATAGAAACCATCTGTCTTCTCCAGAAAACGGCCTAGACTTAATCCTAAAAAATGATATAATTATGTGATTTAACAAAAATAAAAAAATATGAAAAACTCACTGCGTAAACATTTCCGTACAAGAAAGCAGAAAATTACACTCCTTGTTTTTGCCGGCATTATTGCCGCAAGTTCACTTTTTTATGCGGCAAATGCGGCAACCACCGTTGGCACGAATGTTTCTACAACTGATTTAACCGTGAGCGGAAATACCATTATTGGAGATGGTGCGGCTGACACACTTACCCTCAAAGGTACCACGGCGTACACGATGTCCGGCTCAAATAATTTTGCGATTACCGCAACGAACAGCACGCTTGCTCAAAGTGCACCATTTCTTGTAGGTGCGAGCTCTTCAACCGATCAAAACGCCGGTGTGGCAATTGCCTATACCATGATAAGCGGTGCGACCGGAACACAGTACGCCCTCTCACTCTCGCCGACAAAAGACGCGGCGGCGGGAACGCTCTATGGATTTTCTATAGATGATTTGAGTGGTACGAATGGATCCGGTAACGAATATGCCATTTATCAAATCGGCGCAGGCTGGGATTACGGCATTTACACGGAAGATGAAGTGGCATTTGGTGCCACATCATCGGGGGGCGACACGGCATCTTCACGCGTACGCGTCGCCAATTTGGATAGCACGCTTACGACGCAACAATACCTGTTGGATTTAGCGTATGTGGACGACAGCGACGCCAACGGTGATTTCATACGCGTTATGGATGATATGAATGGTTCTCCGGCAGATACCCTGTTTGTTATGGCGCAAGGAGGCGACACCACCTGGACACTTGAAGCCGGCGCAAATCTTGTTGTAGATGCCGATACTACCGATGCTACCGTTGATCCTTTAAGCATAGACGTGGGAACCATTACCAATGGCGTTGATGGAATTGAAATCAATGTTGACGCAAACGGCAATACCGGCAGCGATTTGGATACCATGTCCGGCATCTATATTACGATGTCCAACAACACCACGGATCAAGCCACCGACGACAATGTGTATGGCTTAAGCATCGCCAATCTTGGCGGCACGGCACGAGATGGTGCGGAAAACGCCATTGATATTCAGGGTCCAGGATGGGATCAAGGGCTCGTTATTCAAAATGAAGGTGCATACATAAATCTTGGAGCCGCCGATAATGTGGATCTTGACGGGCAAAGTAACGATCATACCGGAAACTATCTCCTGAATGTGCATGCTGATGCTGCGGGAGCAAGTACCGCAGGAATACAAATTGCCATGACGCAAGTTGACGACTCCGATGCCACCGATACGAACAAAGGCCTCTACATTGAATCAACCGTAAACAGCAATGATGCTGATAATTATTACGGCATTTTTATGAACGATCCTTCCGGCGGCCAAACCTCACCATATATGTCTGCCATGAGAGTGGGAAGCGGATGGGACACCGGTTTTGACATGGGTAATGTTAATCCGGCAAGCGGCTCCGCCGACGCTTTTGATTTTACCGGGACCACCGGCATTATGAACGGCAGTGATACGTTTCAAGTTTTTGATGTGAATGTAACTTCGGCAAATCATACCGGCGCTGGAAATTCCGTCACGGGCATTGATTTAAGAGTGGATTCAGCCGATGCCGATGCCAGCGAACGCGCCATATACATTAACGGCGGATGGGATACCGGACTTGAAATTAGCAAAGATGCCGCAGCAAAAGCGTTAAAAATTGACGCAACGAGCACCGATTCCACCCTCGACACTTCCGCGGAACAAACAGGAATCGTAGAAATCGCCGCCGATATGGCACAGGCAGCCAGTCGAGAACAACGAGTCGTTTACATTGATGCTGAAGCCATTGATGATACGAACGGCAATCAAACATATTATGGAATAAAGCTCGATTTTAAGACTTCGTCCGACGACGATGGAGATATAACGAGAGCTCTTGGCATCAGCAATTTGGATGCCGGGGGCATTACCGATGCCCTCATAACCCTTGAAAATCAAGATTCGACGAGTACTTCCGTTATCGATGCGATTAAGTTTTTGGGAGGAAGCAGCGCTTCACCAGATTTTGGAATCGGGATCAATTTTGATGAAGCCGATTTTACCAAAGAAATAATTCTGGAAAGCAGCGAAGTCATTCACAATCAAAGTGATGGCTCCATTGTTTTGGAGGATGGTGACGGCACGGATTACATGATTGCCAATGCCACAACATTTCAAATCAATTTAAGCGGGCAAGTTGGAGGTACGGCACAGCGCGTCTGCCATGACGGCGCCGATGCCGCAACGGGTATGCAAGGCCTTGGTGATTGCGGCGCTACGCAAGCCGATCTTGCGGAATATTTTGATGTTTTAGATGACGCGCAAGCTGGCGACCTCGTGGTGATTTCAGGTGAAGCCTACGAGCTGACGATAGATGAAGGTGAAACCACCTACGCCGCGGTGAGAAAGAATAAAAAAACATATGAAAGCTCAGCCATTGGCGTAATTTCCACCAATCCCTCGGGAGAAATCTTGGGAGGAATCGCCACGGCTAAAATGAAAAATCCAAAACCGGTAGCCATTGCCGGGCGCGTGGTGGTGCATGCTTCCAATGAAAATGGACAAATTAGACCTGGAGATATGCTCACTGCTTCTTCTAAACCTGGCTATGTTATGAAAGCCACAAAATCAGGAAGGGTGATTGGCATGGCCATGAGCCGCATCGCCGACAAACAAGTGGTCATGCAAATTATGAATACCTGGTACACTCCCATCGAGTGAGCATCGAGTGATTTGACTAAAATATGTTTATATAGTACAATAAAGAGAACTAAAACTAAAAAATATGGCAGGAGAAATACAAGGAAAAGATTGGAACACCGAAGTAGGCCGTGTTGGAACGGATCCTGAAACGCTCAAAAAGCAGGAGAAGTTTTATAAAGCCCGCGCTCAGCTCAAATTAGGAATACCCAATTTGGAGCAAGTTTTGGATGACCCAAATTTATGTGGTCTTTCAAGTGCCGATGATTTGGAAAGATTCGATGACGCCCACAAAGAAATTCCTTTGGAAGGAAAATTTGAAGTAGGTAGCGAGGAAGCTCTCGGTGAAATTCTCACAAAATATTTTCGGCAAAATCTAGAAGGCATTATAAAAGACAAAAAAACGCTGGAACGCCGCGTAGCAAAGGAAGTCTACCTCACGTTGCATTATCTCACTCAACAAAAAGATGAAAGCGGCCAAAAAATTTCTGCGGATTTGGTGAATCGCGGTGAGACGGTAGAAATTACCAAGGGAAAGCTTTATATTTATACGACGACGGCGGCAGGCGAAAACGCCAAACAAGTAAGAATTAATGGCGTGTACTTGAGGAAGCCAAAGCCCGGAGCCAGAGCGGCTGCCCAGCCAGTACTACAGGAACTCATACCAGAGCCGCCAAAAACGCCAGAAATTGGCAAAGAAGCTTTAGCGCAAGTAGACCAAAAAAAATCTGAGATAGAAGCGCTCATTACAAAAGCAGAAACTTTTGAAGGCAAACAGC
This sequence comes from Patescibacteria group bacterium, assembly GCA_038062615.1. Classification (GTDB taxonomy): domain Bacteria; phylum Patescibacteriota; class Gracilibacteria; order UBA1369; family UM-FILTER-53-11; genus JBBTWV01. The sequence goes on from JBBTWV010000091.1 coordinate 5,196, forward strand.
TGCAAGATTTTGAACAAGCGTTAAGAGCAGCCAATACCATAACGCGGAGCACCAGCGATGCCACTCATGAAGAAAAAGTTGCAGCCATTGATGATGTTTTTTATAAAGCCAAAAAAATGAGAGAGGATATTAAAGCATTCTACACCGAGGCCAATATTGTGCTCACCAGATTAAGAGAAGAACAAAGTAAACTCGACTTTTACGAGCTCTCAAATGAAGATCAAGATGCCTATAGAAACCGAGTTGACAGTCTCGCCGCAGCCATCTCTGGCTTGGATTTTACCTACGAATCACTTGGCGAACAGATGAAGCACGCGGCTGAAAGGTGGAAAGATGCTCCAGAATTAAATGGCCGTACTTTTGGAGACGAACAACCAAGCGGTTAAGCCCTCTCTATGGATGAACTCGGCATCACATCCAGCGATTATCAACAGTGGGCCGCGCATTGCGTCGGAACCTTTTTGGCGAATTTTGAACCGTCGCCAAAAAATCGCATGCGCGCGGTAAGTGAAGAAACGTCCGCCGTTACGCCTTATAGGATTCGCGTTCTGGAAAATCCTCCAAGTGTGCAGGTGGTGCAGATGCCACAAGGCGGCGTTGAGGCCGGCCGCAAGCGCATCCAAGAAAAAATTGCTGGGCCTAGTGAAATAATTTTAACGGCAGAAGAAAAAGATCTCACCCGTGAATGCATCATCCTCACGTTGCATGACGCTCTCATAGAAAGCATTCTAAAAAGCGGGCTCCTCTTACCCGGCGAGGCAGCCAAAATATTAGATGAATTACGCAAAGATCGTCCCAAATTTTTCGTGGTGGTTCAGCGCTACCTTATGGGAATTGAGTCCGACGCCGGCATTAAAATTCCCTACTCCATTGTAGAAAAAACGGACATAAGAACCATGGAATATTTGGAACAGCTCCCGTCTCACCTATCCTAAAACCGTCATGACTCCAAAGATTTCAGCGAATTTAAACCGTCGTATTTTCCCTGGAAAATGACCTGCGCTGGCACCCACGCTATCCCATTCCAATCAAATCGCTCAATGGTGATTTCGGGATTTTCCCCGTTACTCATCTTTAGAAAAATAGTGGCCGGCGGCGGACCCTGCAATGTTACCGAAAGCTGAGACGCCGTTTCATCATGTGAACGCGGCTCCAAATCCGCAATAGCCGCCGACGGAAAAAGACGCTGCATAATTTGACCTGCCAAAGTTCTTCGCCACGCCGCCATTTGAGCCTCGTGCGCAACATCTACGTGATGAGCCGGAGCTTGCTGCACTGCTTGTGCTGGGCGAGCTTGCTCGGCAGATCCCATGGCTAGGGCTCCGCGAACTTCTGCTGCGTCACGCCGTGCTCTTGCTACAGCCTGCTCTTGTCTTATTTGCTGTTGAGCACTCGAAAAAGGAATTTTTGAAGCAACAACTGACCCTTTATCATCACCCAATACAAAACGACAAACTTCAAGTACCCAAGAACGAACCTGCCGAGGTGATGGCCGAGATTCTAAAACACTGCGACCTGGCTGTTGTTGCCTTTCTGTTTGAGAACCAAGACGAGGGACGTCACCACTATACGCGGAGCTTGCCGCTTCACCTTGAGCAGCACCCAAGCGTGGCGCCTGAGCTAAAATGCTTAAAAGTTTAGACCTAAAAGTTGCTGGTGCAGGCTCTGGTGTTGCGGTGTTAATAAGAAGCGTATCTCCACTTCGACGTGTTTGATCGGTAAGACTCACTTGCCGAAATTTGCCACGAATCTCACTCATGTTGCATTGCAAAAAGTCCGCTGCCCAATAAGCGTTAGGAAAAACACAATGATCGACAGAGACAAAATCTCCATAGGTAGCAATAACTCCTAAAGCATCAAGAACTTTTTTCGCCATCTCCAGTGAAAAATCTCCCGGCCCGATATTCAAATGACCTCGATTTGAATCCCACTGAGTAGGCTTGTCATGGTGAAAAATATGATTTATTCCTAAGCGCTTCAAAAGGCTGCTCTGGAGAGAAAAACGCCGCAGTACAGGAACGTAATTTTGATTTTGAGCAAAAGCCGTAAGGAGGACACGAATCCCGCGCTCATTGAGAGTTTCTAAAAGCTCTTCTGCTCTGTCTGCTCCATCGGGGGTATTTCCAAGTGATCTCATATAGAATAATTAAGTTGTTGGCTTATAAAACTTTCTTGCTGGTAGGCCCATAACTTCAGATATCTTCTGCTCACCGGCACGCTGCATAACTCCTACCAAGGCACCTTCAGGAACTCTGCTCACACCAAATTCAATAATGTATTTTGTCATAGCTTCCAGCAGTTTATTATCATCTCCCAAAGTTCCAGATTCTGTCACCATCTGATTATAAATAAGAACACTATTGTCCGACCAATCCACCTGTCCATACGCTCTCGAATCCGGCTCGCCGCTATCAACAAATCTCACTTCCAGTTTTGAGAAGACCTTTGCGTCAGATCCAAGTCCAAGAAAAGAATCAAGCTGATAAAAAAGCGATTGCAAAATTTGTCTGATTCGATTTTTCCGTTCTTCAATAGTAAGTGGACGCGGTTTTAAATGTTCCTGAGCAGCTCCAAGGCCTACAAAGCCAATCGCCGCAACTCCCACTCCTGCCGCAGTCATCAATAATGCCAGGACTCCTATCCCAAAGGCTTCTAATATATCCTTAATATCAATCCTTGTTTCGTTATAATCGGGTTCACTATCATCCCCAAATACCAGCTTAAAATTATGGGACCGGCTACTCTCTCCAGAGCGAAAAATATCAGGAGCATCTTCTGGTGTTTTTCCAGCACCAGCCCTTACCGCTTCACGCACCATACTCGCTCCGGATCCAACGACAGTAACAGCAGTAGCACCCAAGGCAGCAAGAGTAATGACTAAAAGGCCTTTACCCGCTGATTGTGCCTTTTGACTAAGAGCACGGCCAAAAGGATTTCGCTCAAAAAATGGGACCCACTGCATTTCCAAATCAGAGTCGTGGCGTACTCCACAACCTTTCAGGAATCTCTGAAGACTCAAAGAAGTTGCTGACAAGGTTACAAGCCCTTGAAGACGAGCATTCTCACGATGGTCTTTGCGAGTAAAAGTAGAGCGCTTACCATTAAAAAAATCGGCAATTCCTGCATATTCTCTAAATTCACGAGTATCAAACGTTTCTAAAACTACCTGTGCCGAAGGAATATTTTTACCGGCTGCAGCGCCATTATAAGCGGCTCTCCAAGCTCCGCACTGCCTATCAAGTGCCGCTTGCGGAAAACATTCGGCATTGTATTTTTCCTTGGCAGCAGCTACGGCCTGCGCAAGATATATATTCAAAAATTCAGATTCAGGAAATGCATCACCTTCCGGGTCACCTCCAGATGAGTTGATACGGCACAACTGCCTATCTAAAAAACGCGGACCGAGATCCCCACAAGTTGGAACACCTTCAAATAAAGCTTTGCCGAGAACAAAAGGGAGATGGTCACCAAGTCTTCTTAAAACAGGAGCTCTTGAGACAACTTGGTTATTTTTAGCGTCCCGCTCCTCAGTATGTTTCCAAGGAAGTGATGTACGAACCACATGCTTGAGAGGATCATCATTCTCGGTATCATCCCATCGAGGCGGTGGTAAAAGAAAATTAAACACCGCGCCAGGAAATCTATATTTCAACTCACCATTGACAAAAACCATGCCCGCCTGGGTCATTTTGGCAGGAGTCAGAACGCTTATTCCATCACTCGACGTAAAAGCTACATTACCATAACGTACAGGTTCCAAGAAGTTTACCTCGTCAGTAATTTTAAGGAGATGCTCCGTGATTTCTATCGGGAGAACATCAGCCTCGCCTTTACTGGAGGTGAGTTCTGAACGAAATCCATCCAATTGGCTTGAAGCAAATCTCTGGGTATCAAAAACAACCGCCTGACCTCTATCCGCGCCTTCTTCAACCACACGAGTCCTTGACGTCCAATTTTGAGAAGTAAAAGAAGACCCCACGCCACTCAAAGAAAGAGCTGCAATAGCTTCTGGAAGACGACGCCTGGCTCTCTCATTCTGCCGGTCAGCTCCTCTCATCAAAAGTCTTAAATCAGCGGCATCAATTCCTTTACCGGCATTCTGAATAATGACTCGGCATACTTTAGAGACAAGCTCAGGTCGATCACGTAAATCTTGAAGAGTGAAAAAACCTTGTTCTCCAACACATCCAAGATGAACCTCTACATTCCCTGGAGAGTTTTCATAATGGGTACGAAGAAGATCAAATAAAGCTTTTTCAGAGCCGGTTCGTTGAATATCTACGGACTCAAGACTCAGAGAAGTCGTCTCTTCAGACACCTTGGGATATTCCACAACATCGCGATCAAAAAGCACACCACATGCGCGACCCAAAAAAGTCGCCATATTTTTAGAGAAGAAAACCATTCTTTTCCCTCTTGTTGGTCCGTCTTGCTGTTTACGAAAAAGTTCGGTGGCATGAGAACAAGTACCAATAACGGTATCTTTACCATACTGACTCTCAAAAGTTTGCTTAAATTTCACCGCAAGATCTGCCGGACAGTCCCCCTGCAAAATAGGCAGTAAATGCGCAACTTCCCAGCAGTTACTATTATCATCCCCATAAAAAGAACCGTCGCGTTGGGCTCTCCATTCACAGGTATCTTCTTCCCTCACCGTACGATCAAAAATCAACTTCGCCATACCGGCATTGCATGATCGAGAAAAAACACGCACCACATGATCATCAAAATTTGGAATAAAGTTTCGATCACGAAGAGTCGGAAGATTGAGATTATAACTAAACAATAATTCTTCTTTGGATGGCTTATATGTAGAGTAAACGCCTTTTATATATACGCGGTTCTGAGGTGATTTTTTGGCCCCAACTTCGGGCAAAAGCTGGACAACTTGCCCGTCCAATCGCCGCTCTTCACCTGGCTTATCACTTATTTCTCTATGGCACTGAGCCACAATCTGATGCGGCGCATAATGTAAAAGATTCTGTTTTAATTTAAAAAGTTCCTTAACAAGATCGGGTGTGAGCGATTCAAAAATCGTTCTGGAGCCTTGTATTCTTACATTATGGGTCAACAAATATTCCAAGTACCATCCATGCCCTTTCTCGGGACGCTCTTTATCGTGAATACGCGGGAAAGCTACCGCATCCACCGACCAGTCTCGCGACTGATATGACAACGAGACGCCTCTCCGAACACAGGATAAGGCTCCCATAATAAGTCCTTCACCGTGCTCACCGACCGCATCTGAATCATCTCTTTTAGTAGGATTCTCCCTAGCTATTTCATCTGCGGGGTATCCACGAGGACCATTATCTTCAATGTAAGCCCGACGCACATTTTGAGGAGGTGGCATCTGGCCAAGATGCGCGAGACTCACCCACTCATATTTGCCCTGATTCAAAACCTCAAACATGACGCCAAACTGAGTGCCGCCAGAATCAGAAGGCAGATGGTTAGGCGCCAAATCAAGCGCCACTCTCTCACTCTGCCAAACCTGATCCTCATATCTTAACTCTTTTGTAGAAGGAACAATGGTTCCACCGACGTGCCTGTTCCACATTGCCCACTCTGCTTTCACAAATTCAGCAAACGGCACCGCAACATCTTCCAAAAGATCATGAAGCGTTTCCTAACTAAGCGGTGATGCAGACCCAATGGCATCTAACAATACAGGCGGCATCCCAGAACTTACCGCAGGCGAAGCATCTGATGAAAAAGCTGGGACTCTTCGCCGAAGTGCACGATACAAATTAAGATTACCGGCCACATAATAAGCTTGTGCTGGTTGAATATCTGACGGACCTGCTACCGAGGACTGGCTTAATACTCGCTCCATCGCCTTCATCACCTGTACGACATCAGGAGAAGGCGTTTCCCTCCCTCGATGTTGATCCAAAAAAGCTCTCACTACTGAACTAGATCTTTCCGGCGCTCCTTGGGGCGTATGCATAGGCGGGATAGTTAAAACAATTTGGTTGAATTGGTTTTTTGTTTTTGGCTAACTGA
>JBBTWV010000092.1:0-6683 GCA_038062615.1 Patescibacteria group bacterium
GCTTCCTTACTTCAAAAACTCCTCCCTCATGTTTCATTTGCTTAATAGTACCCGTTTCTTTTTTGCCAATTTACAGGTTATTTTCCGTACCGATATGCCTAAAATTTGAGTGTACTTACCAACTCTTTTACATGGGCGACCGTTTTTTGAAATGCGGCGGATTCTTCATTATTGAGAGAAATTTCTAGCACGCGCTCCACGCCGCTGCGGCCCAAAACCGCAGGAACGCCTATAAATAAGCCATCCACGCCGTACTGGCCAGTAAGGTAAGCGGCACAGGGTAGGACGCGTTTTTTGTCCCGCAATATAGACTCCACCATGGCCACAACTGAAGCGGCCGGTGCGTAGTAGGCACTTCCCGTTTTGAGGAGATTCACAATTTCGGCTCCCCCATTTTGTGTTCGCTCAACAATGGCATCAATTTTTTCTTTGGGCAAAAGTTCAGCTATAGGAATACCGCCGACCGTCGCCAAACGCATAAGTGGAACCATGGTATCGCCATGCCCACCCAACACTAACGCGTTTACATCTTCTACGGAAACCTTGAGTTCTTGGGCAATAAAGGTCCGCATTCGAGCCGAATCCAACACGCCCGCCATACCAATAATGCGCTGTGGCGGGAAACCCGTAACCTTCCACGCCACATAAACCATGGCATCAAGCGGATTGGTGACCACAATAATAATGGCGTTGGGTGAAGATTTTTTTACTTGTTCACAAACGCCCTTAATAATTCCAGAATTTACGGCAACAAGTTCATCGCGGCTCATGCCCGGTTTGCGCGGCAACCCGGCCGTAATGACTACAACGTCTGATCCCGCGGTATCATCATAAGAATTGGTACCCTTCACATTTACATCAAAACCTTCCACCGGTGCGGACTGTGCAAGATCCAACGCCTTGCCCTGTGGCGGCCCCTCGGCAATATCCAAAAGCACAATGTCGCCCAACTCATGCATAGCGAGGAAGTGCGCCGTAGTGGCTCCTACAAAGCCTGCGCCGATAACCGTTATTTTTGATCTCATACGTACATCTGGGTCATATAACACGGCTCACAATATACCGTTTCCGGCTGTTCCGGGGAATACGTCGTCCAAATTGGCTGCTGGCATTTGGCACACGCACGCTGCCAAAATTGGCGCTTATTTCTTTTATGGAAGCGATCCAAGTGCCGCTGATCCGGATGCCTTCGCGGCAGCGGAATTTTTTGGCGGCGGTAAAAAGCAAGCTCTTGCGGTGTGATTTTAAAAAGTTTATGCGTCACCTCGCACTCAATGGCAGCATTCAAAATATCATCAGAAACATCATTTTTAAATCCGTATCCGTAATAACACTCATCACAAAAATCAGCGTGCGCAATGAGGTAACAATTTTTGGACGAGCCGGCGTAGTGAATATATTCTGAATTTAAAGACGTGCCGTCTATGTGAAGAGCCTGAGCGGGAACCTGTTTTTGTAACTCCTGAAACTGCTCAAAAAACGGACGCGTAAAATCAACATCGCGGCCAAAAGAACACGGATCCCAGTCGTCACTGTGCCAACATTCGCGGCAGAAATAAGGCTGGGTACCCGGCGGATACTGCGTCAGCGTGCTCTTGCCGCAAAGCCCACACTGACCACGATACAAAAACTGCTCGTTACAGGAAGCTAACCGGCGCTGCTGACGGCAGTCCGGGCAGTGCGTCGGCGGTGGAATGAGATATTTTTGCCCACCAAAAACCGGCGAAACATTTTCGTAAAATTGCAGATCTTCGTCGGCAATATCAAAAGGATTTGCACACTTTACACAAGGCTGTACCATTGGCTTTCTTATACCGTTCTACTCCTCGAACTGCAACCTATAGAGTTTACCGTAGATCTCATTTTGATTCACGAGTTCGTGATGTGTACCCTGCCCCACAATCTGCCCATGATCAAAAACCAAAATTTTGTCGGCATGGAGTATCGTAGAAAGACGATGAGCAATGACAATATTGGTGCGGCCTTCCGTTAAGTGCGAGGTAGCTTTTTGCACCATGCGCTCGGACTCACTATCTAAATGGGACGTCGCCTCATCCATAATCAAAATTCGCGGATTGCGCAAAATGGCTCTGGCAATACCAATTCTCTGGCGTTCACCGCCGGAAAGTTTTACGCCGCGCTCCCCTACCATCGTGTTATACCCATCCGGGAACTTCTCAATAAAATCGTGCGCATAGGCAAGTTTTGCGGCCTGTATAATTTCTTCGGATGTCGCTTCCGGTTTACTGTACGCAATATTCTCCGCAATCGTACGCGCGAACATATCTACTTCTTGCGATACAATGGCCATTTGGTCACGCAGGCTTTTTTGTTTTATCTCGCGCAGATCGTGGCCGTCCGCCAAAATGGCGCCCTCTTGTGGATCAAATGAGCGCAACAAGAGATTCACAAAAGTAGATTTTCCACTGCCACTGCGTCCAACGAGCGCCACCATCTTGCCCGCAGGAATCACCACCGAAATATCTCGCAGAACTTCACGTTCTTTGCGGTAAGAGAAAGAAACATTTTTGAATTCGAGTGCATGCTTAAATGGCGGCAGGTCCAAGGCATCCGGCCTATCAACAACATTCGGTTTTTCATCCAAGACTCTAAAGAGACGCTCGGCTCTGGCCAGTGAACGCCGCAAAATGGCAAACAGCACCGAGAGCTGCCAAAGCGGCTGGTACACCATGCTTTGAAGTGTCATATAAAGAACGAACTCACCCACCGTGGCACGGCCAATAATAGTGTAATATCCGCCAACAATAATCACCGCCACACGGCCAATGGTCGCCACTGCCGTCTGCAAAATTTCGCTGATTTTCCAGTATCGTTCAGCTTGATATTGATAGTCGCGTCCAGCGGCACGCATAATTTTTTGCTTGGCCGTCTCACGCGCCTCCTGCGAAAAATGCTTCACCGTAAGCACATTCCCCGCAACGTCATATTCTTCACGATTAAATTCTTCAAAAAGATCGTGCGCCTTTTTCTCTTTATCATAAATGCGCTGGGCCAAAGGAATAATGACCGCAATAAAAATTGGCAACGGAAGCACGATGAGCGTGGCGATAACAGGATCTTTGAGAAACAAAATGAACGCCGTCATAAAGACAATGAGTGACGGCTGGAGAACAAACTTGCCGATGATGTCGCGCAGGATTTCATAAACTCCGCTCGCGCCACGATCAATACGTCCAATAATTTGGCCAGAATTTACCTCGTGATGGTAGAGCACGTGGAGCGAAAGATATTTCTCATAAGCCAAAAAACGAAGATCGTCTTCAAGTTTTGTGACAAATGTAAAAAGCCGGTAGTCGTACATGGTATCCAGCGCACGAGCGGCAATGGTCACGGCAAAAATTCCTAGAGCGGCAGTAATAACAAAGCTAAGAGCGATGGTTTCTTTGTGAGTAAAGGCCTCCACCAAACGATCAATCAAATTTTGTGCGATGAACGGTGCGGCAAGATCGAATCCCGCCGCGAACAGCATCAAAACAAGGAGAAAAACAATTGTTTTTTTCGCCTTCATGGCTTCATGCAGAATTCTTTTGAGAGCTTTCATGTTTTATATATAACGTAAGTTTTTGGCTTTTGTTACAGGAAAATTACAAACATCTCAAATGATTTCTCACCCACAAGCCAATGAAATTCCCGCATCTTTTTGGCATTCGCGTGGTACTTCATAACTCCGTAGTAGCTACCCACGTTGTTAAGCGCTAATTTTTCACGTACCCGCTTCACGTTCCTTTTATTCAGCTTGCGGCCATGAGGCCAAAGTATGACGCCCAGAAATTTAAGTCCGCGTTGGGCTTTGAAAATTTTATCGCTCTTTGGGTTGATGGTTAATTTAAGTATTGTGCGTAGAAAATCAACTGCCTGCGCTCTTAAAAAATTAAGTTTTTCTAAATCAGATTCGACTATGATAAAATCGTCCCCGTATCTTAAATACGCTTTTGCCCCTAACGTATGTTTCACAAACCGATCAAATTCGTTCAAATAAATATTGGCGAATATCTGGCTGGTAAGATTTCCAATAGGCATACCTATTACCCCCCCCCACCCTTATCCACAACATTAGATCGAAAACCGTCTATGATCTCTCCGAGCAAATTGTAGGATCGAGCATCTTTGATTTTGAGCGAAAGAATCCCGAGCAGAGTTTTTTGATCGACGCTATCGAAGAACTTTTTTACATCTCCCTTCCAAACATACGAGTGAGGATGCTTTTTCAAAAATGCCTGTGCACGTTCAATCGCACCGAGCAAACCCTTATTCGTTCTGCATGACCACGCGTCGTAAATAAACGTCTTATTGTAAATACCATTCAAATAATCGTATACCAGCCTATGCACTACTCGATCTCGAATAGACGCTACCGAAACCTCTCTTCGCTTGTTATCGGAAACGACAAACTTTTTATAACCGCCATGTCGGTATTTTCCCTCATTCAAATCTTTGTAGAGTTCAAAGAGATTGCTCTCCAGGTAATACTGAAATTCGTGCAATTCGTTGGTACCGCGTTTGCCCTTTCTAAAGGCAAACCAACTGTGCCATATATTCTCTAACCCTAAATCCATGGAATCGTTACCCATAATCAATAAGACCTACGAAGCATACAAGGCAATCGTGGACATTAACAACCACATGGAAAAACGGTGGCGAAATTCCTTGGGTATAAGCCTCGAAAATACGATACTTGAATGTCTTACCCAACTTATTATGGCGAAGAATGCACCCAAGACTCTAAAGGCTTCATATTTGTTAAGAGCAAGTGGAACGCTCGAAGTGTCCGTGTTGAAATTGCGTCTGGTGCTTGAACTAGGGCCTGTTAACACAAATTATTTACAGATGGAAGGCATCTATTTTGATTCAATTCAAGGAACGACGACGATGGTGTGCCCAAAGGCACATCGAGGAGGAGTGACGCAGAAGTGGATAAAATGGGTGCCTTCCCTACGGGTTGCACAGGAATATGGCTGTCTTCCGTGTTGCTCGTCGCTTGCGTAGCGATGCTACGCTGTGCTCCTCGCGCCTTGAATCCAACCATATTCCTGTGCAACCATCGCAAATAATTTGTGTTAACAGGCCCTAACGATTGCGAATGAAACGAAGGTTTTCCAAATCCAAGGAATGCTTGCTGAAATCGGCAGGATGCTTGGTGGATGGCTCAAGGCGGCACAAAGCACATAGAAAAGCACAAATACCCTCATCCCGCCGCGCACGCCGTTGTTAGAGTTCTGATTATCGGCATTGTTCCTGTCGAGGTTGAACTGCCTATTGTTTACATTGAAGTTGGCAGCGGCCACGGCGCCAGAACTTTTTTGACAGCGTTTGTCCGTATCGTTTCACAGTCGCAACCGTGAAACGTGCATTGGTTTGCTTTTTTCATCTCTCTACTCGGCAAGACACCGGTGAGAAATAAACGCTGCTCAAACGTGAGAATATATGTGCTCTTTTTATGCAGTCCGCGACTCTTTTTGAAATTCAGAGCCTTTGTGTGCAGACTAACAATCAACGGTAGCCCGCCCCGAGGCGGGTAGCTATTCACCGTTCGTTGCTATCCTAAAATTTTTCGCGGGAAAAATAAAGAGAAAAAACGAAGAAGACCAAAGTTCAAAGTCTAAGCTTCATTTATTCTCACCCCGCCGCGCACGCCGCGGAAAGAGACCCGATCAACGGCACTGCGCCTGCCGAGGCAGAACAGCCTAACGTTCACAACGAAGTCGGCAGCGGCCACGGCGCCAGAACTTCCTTCGTCTGGGAAGAATGTTTCGGGCATTAAGGCCACTTGAGAAGTTGCTTCTGTTCCCGTCCAAGCATCAGGAATGTAGTGATGCTCTTTAATAAATTGAATCATAAAAGCAATGCCATCATGCGCAGTTTGCAATTCAACGCCCTTTGGAATTGATTTTCCTTTTTCTCCGACCCAATCCTGCCCACTCATTGTCTCTTTGCCTATGTCTTGAGGCAGTATAATTGCAGAACGTTGGAGCCTCATAAAGCCACCATTCTTTCGTTCAACGTCCGTACCATGCGCAAGCAATTCACTTTCTGAAAAACCTCCATGTCCCTTCTTTGCGAGGGCTGTAGGACGATGAACTACTTGTTGTTTTAAATACCCTTCCTTCCAAGCCCAAAGAATTTCATTTAAATCTACTTGTTGCTCCGTTCTTACCATTCTCTGGCCTCGACGAGTTTTAATAACCAAGCTGTTTGCAGGCTTATCTTGCCCCTGTCCGCCACGTGCAAATTCTTCTTTAAGTGTTTTTTCTAGCATTGAAAACATCGTCTGCTCTTCTGGGTCTTCAGAAACAAGAGGTACGTCCATCGGTACAAAATTCACCGTATCATAACCTTTACCAAGTTCATTTGGACGACCTGATTTGGTAAATTCCTGATTTCTGGCAAATCCCGCCTTGTATTCTTCAAAGGTAGGTTTTGAATGACCTCTTGCTTCACGTTCTGGGGTAAAGACACCGAGTGAATCCCATACTGCCATATTTTTATCGAAACTTGCTCGAAGGCGTGCCTCAACATCAGGCGCTAATTCGACGGTTGCTACTACTTGAGGTGTTGCTGCTTCACGAGCTTTATCCCCGAATAGCTTCGTCATTGCTGCACGAAGGTCCTAAAAAGGCACGAGTTTTGCCAGGGCACGATTTGAGAAGAGATTTGGCTGATGA
>JBBTWV010000093.1:0-11935 GCA_038062615.1 Patescibacteria group bacterium
AAGAAGCTCAAATATTTTCCGCGTCTTCCGGTATCCATTTATGAACTTGGAAATCAGGCAAAGGTTAATAAGTGGCTTAAGGAGAAGAATCTCAAAGCTTTCACTTTTATGCCTCCTAAAAATAATCCGCTGGAGATTGATATTATTATTGAAGAATCACTCAAATTTGATGCCATAGCCAAGAATCGTGTTTTAAAGAAAATTTCAAATGTGACAATTCCGGTAGTCTCCATCGTTGATCTCTTGAAGATGAAAAGAAGAGCCGGCAGGGCAAATGATCTCCAGGATATTGAAGCGTTGCTTAGCATAAAAGCTATTGTATGAAAAAAAAACATTCATCCAAATTTGTATTCAATTTGGAAACACTCAAACACTGGAAGAATGTTTCAACGAGAGCAAAGCTTGTCTGGCTTGAAGATGCTCTTAAGTTTGGAAAGCAGAAAAAATTTTAACAGCCGACATATCATGAATAAATTTTTTAAAAATAATCAAAAAATTCGCAAAGCGGTTTTCCCCGCAGCTGGATTTGGAACCCGCTTTTTGCCCGTTACTAAAGCCCAGCCCAAGGAGATGTTGCCTATTGTGGATAAACCGGTGATTCAGTACCTGGTAGAAGAAGCAGTGGCGTCTGGCATTGAAGAAATTATTATTGTCACGGGGCGCGGCAAGCGTTCCATTGAGGATCATTTTGATTATTCGTATGAGCTGGAACAGACGCTGGTAGAGCGCGGCAAGCGAGACCTCATTAAGGAAGTCCGAAAAATTTCCGAAATGGCTAAGTTTGTGTACGTGCGCCAGCCGCGTCCGCTGGGTGATGGCCACGCGATTCTTTGTGCCAAAGAGGTGATTGGCAACGAACCGTTTGCCGTGCTTTTTGGGGACGATCTTGTGGATTCAAAAGTTCCCGCGCTTAAGCAGCTCATCAATATTTATGAAAAAAAACACGCACCCGTTATCGCCCTTCAAAGAATAGACAAAAAAGATTCTCAAAAATACGGCATCATTAAGCCGAAAAATGGAAATGGTGACGGACGCCTTCATGAAATTGAAGCGCTGGTGGAAAAACCAAAACCCCAACAGGCACCGTCGGATCTTTCTATAATCGGCAAATACATCCTTACGCCAGAAGTTTTAGAGACATTGGAGCACGCGAGAAAAGGAGCAGACGGTGAAATTCGCCTTATTGAAGCTTTTCGTATGCTCTGCGGCAAAACCCCGCTTTATGGCTATGAGGTTGAAGGAGAAAGATACGACACGGGTGATAAACTCGGCTTTTTAGAGGCAACCATTCACTACGCCCTCAAGCGTCCGGATCTTGGCCCGGCATTGAAACGGTATTTGGAAAGGTTATAAGCCATACGTCAGCACCTCCGGATAAGTGGACGCAAACCACTTGCCCCACTCGCCGTCGCTTTTCATCTGCTCTTTTATGCGCGCCACTTCTTTAAAGTATTCTTCTTTGGAATACGGCTGATTAAGAATGTGATACTCCTTATGATTTAAACCCACGCAACCAAAACAGTGATTGCTGTTATATACCAGCTCGCAATAATCAATATCGCTGGAAAACCAGCAGCCGGTGCAAAATGAACAGTTGTTCAAGTATCCTCCGCTCATAATTTCATAACAGGATTCAGAAAATCCAAAGTGGCTGCAGTCCACCAAGTCTTTGGAATGGTCGTGGCAGTAATAGACATAGGTACAATCGTGCAGGTCTTTGGAATCAAATCCCCAAAAAGTATTTTTGCAGTTATGAATGTCCTCGCCATAACTTCCTTCATTATTTTTCCCATACATGGCCACGCGCGGTACGCTGGTAAATAAACCTTCCATCCGCTCTGCCACTTCTTGCGGCGGCATTTTTTTAAGCTCGGGCAAACGTTGCATGTACTCCTCTTTGGTAAACTGTTCATTAAAAATACAAAAACTTTTTCTATTCAAACCAACACAGCCAAAGCAGTTTTGAATGGCCAAAGAGTAGGAGCAGTAGTCGCTATCAATGGTGTTCTCGCAATGGTCGCAATAGCTACAGTTGTAACACTGGATGCAATCAATGCACTCGTAGCAAAGCTCGCACTTGTGGCATAGTGCGCAATCATTACAATCCCGGCAGTAAAAAATCCGATGATTATACATGCAGTCTTCATCCTGATAGCTGGCAAACGTCATGTAGCAGTTTTTGGATTTTTCCGTGTACTGGCAAAATGGACTGTTTTCGTTTTGCACGCACTGGAGCCCAATGTGCGGTGTTTTTTGCCGCAATTGTTCAAATTGTTCTAGGAAAGTCATAACCCTGGCATTATTACTCGTCTTCCACACGCTTGAGAAGCTCTGAGCATGCTTTTTCAATGTTTCGAGCAATTGCTTCCACTTTTTCTATTTCTATCTCATGCCATATGCGTTTTGTATTTCCGCTTTGTTTATTGGTGCACCAACTTAAAATCGGGCTTAAGCCCATTCCGGTGAGTGCTTTAAATCCGTGGCTGCCTTCTTGAATATGTAATGTTAAAAATAAAATGACGGCTGTGCGGAATTCAGGATCAGTATTCAACCTCAAACTTATTGCTTGGCAGAGCCTTTCTGCTGCAACTATTTCTGCTTGTTCAGCAAAAGATCTTACGGATTCGGGATTGCTGGTGTGGCAAAACTCGCTTTTTTCACTTAGTGAACCCGAAGGTGAAGTAGATACCACATAGGGAAAGTCTTTGCTGGCCATGCACGCATCGTAGCTTAAATCGCCTATCTTGCAAAGGCATTGCGCTGAATATATAGCAATATGCTTGCAGTTTGCAGGTGTGCTATGATAGCATAAATCTGCCCACCATACTTGGGCAACAATGATAAAAAACGTCCTTGAGCATCTCGGATTCGATGATAAAGAGATGGCGGTGTATCTCCAGCTTCTTAAATTGGGACCGCTCCGCGCCAGCACCATCGCGTATCAACTGCATCTTCCACGGACGACGGTGCAAAATATTCTCATTCGTTTGGAACGGGAGCAGATGGTTACGAAGGGCATGGAGCGCAACGTATATATTTTTGCAGCTGTGCATCCGGAAAGCTTGTCAAAAATTGTCGCCATGAAAAAGCGCGCCGCGGATACGGAGTTTGACCGTCTCGGCGATGATCTTAAAAAAGTAACGCCGGAGCTCATCGGCATGATGCGGTCAAAAAAGGTGATTCCCAATGTAAAATTTTTCCAAGGCAGGGAAGGCGTGCGAAAAGTTCTTTTTGATACGCTGACTTCTAAAACAGAGATTAAGGACTATGCCAATATCGATGCCATGTTTCAATACGTGAGAGATATTAATGATGAGTACGTTGCTGAACGGGAGAAAACGAACGTAAAAAAACGTAGCCTCCTCTTGGACACGCCATTTGCCCATCAAATATATGAGAGCGGAACGTACTCTCCAAAATCTCATGCCGGATATAAATGGATTTCGAGTGAGCAGTACCCATTTTCGCTGGAGATGAATATTTACGATGGAAAAATCTCATACATTACCTACGTAGAGGACGATTTTGTCGGCGTAATCGTTAAAAACGAACACATTTACCACATGCATGAGTCCACGTGGAGGTTGGTTTGGGATCTTTTGCCGATTCCGTCTTGATTCCAAGACTGAAGTGCGCTATAATGATCTGTTAACATCAAAAAATAAAAACGAATATATGGACGACTTTACGGAAACACTCATTGGCGAAGCCGACCAGCTCAAACTCAATGGCCGGCACCAAGACGCTATTAAGGTTTGCGAGAAAATTCTCATGTCAGACCTGGAGTGCGTGGAAGCGTACGAAGAGATTGGTGACAACTTTCTTTCGCTTAAAGAATTTGAAAGAGCCGAGAAGGCTTTGCAACGCGCGGTAACGTTGGATCCTGCATCGGCCAATGCGCACTACCTCCTGGGTTTTACCTATTCTTCTCTTGGCGAATGGGAACAGTCCATCCAGTTTTTAGAAAGTGCGGATAATATTCAAACCAATCATCCGGAAATTTTACGCTGCTTGGGTTGGTCATACTTCCATTTTGGCCAGAAGAAGAAGGGGATTATTGTTTTGGAACGCGCGCTCAACTTGGCTTGGGATGACTGTTTGATTTTGTGTGATTTGGGAGTCTGCTATTTGAATGAAAAGAATTTTGAACGTTCTATTGGGCTGTTTGAAAAAGTTTTAAAGATTGAACCGGAAAATGAAAAGGCTCGGGAATGTTTGAAAGCCTGTCGGTTTTTTCAACGGGAATATGAAAAAATAAAAAAGAAGAGTTACTAATTTCTTCCTATGAAATATCACCTCAACTCAACATCTGCAGTTATAGCGGTATTCGTATTCGTTATTGGTTTTGGTGGAATAACATACGCTTCCACCATCAGCACGAATATTTCCACGGCAAAAATTACGGCAAGTGATAATGTTGATTTCACTTTTGGCGGGACCAAGAGGCTTCTTATTGATGCTACAAGTCCCGATACGACGGTCACTTCCGGAATTGTTGATCTGAATATTGACGCTTCAAGCTCCTCGGGAGGGGCGATAAAAGGCATGGATATGCTTATCGCGAATAACGGCGGCCGCGGCATACAAGGCTATGTTTTTGGATACACCGGAGCGGCTGCTCTGATTGGTTCAGACACGACCCTGGGTTATCTTGCCAATATCGCCGGCAATACTTCCGATGCTTCGGGTTCGCAATATTATGGATTTGGAACTCTTACAACCGGTTCCAATGGAGGCAGCGCCGACTACGTTGGATATACCGCCGTCTTTGACAGCAGTCAAGGCGGTTCCAGCCTTACCACGAATGGTAATGCGTCGGGTGTTGAGTTGCTCCTTAATAAGACGGCCGGAGGAGGCTCGCTTTTGGGCGGAAATTTTCAAATAACGAACTCCAGCGCCTCAACGGGGAGTCTCTATGCGCTTGATGCACAGTTGGTGCAAAACGGCAGCGCAACAGGGGCGGCCGGTGCGCGCGTAAGAAACACCGGTTCCAATGCCGTTGCCGACGGCATTATTATCAGCGGTCAATTTACGGAGGGTGTGGACGTTTCAGGAATTAACGGAACCACAGGACTTCAACTCGGTACTAAAAGTATTGCGAGCACCGGTTCCACCACCATTGATTTGGTGAATGCCAGCAACGATCAATTAACCCTTACTAATAGCGGCGCAGGGGCTGCTTCGCTCACCGTGGAAGGAAGCATTTCCTCTTCTTCCGGAGGCGGGACAATAACCTTGGGAGCCACCGATGTTTTCCAAATTAGCGCCACCGAGCCTGATCATACGAGCAACTCTGTTTTTTCTATTGCGGCTGATCTCAAAGGGCAGTACACGGCCGGGTTAAGATTGGACACTCCTCAGCAGATTGATACCTCCGGAACCCAGAATCTTAATGCCGCTATCATTATTGGGAGTCCCACCAGCACCAGTACCGAATCACAAGATTATTTTTATGGTCTTACCATAGATAATCTCTCGGGAGCCGGAAATCCCAGCGAGTATGCTATCAATGTCGGAACAAGTTGGGATCGGGCTATCAATGTTGCCTCGCCGGTGGTCATCAATTCGCAGTTGATGGTGTATGACAACGGGGCGGTTCCCACCAAGATGGCTGCAAATGGAGCTATCGCTATAACTCGTTCATATATCCGTGTGTGCGGCAGCAATAACGGAACTTCTTGCAATGTTGCAGTTACTTTGGCAAACAATCCGGCGGTTACTGAGGGCGTTTTGGGTGGACAAGTGTTAATTATTGAGGGAACCGATGACACGAATACGGTGACCGTGAATGACGGGGTCAACACGCAGCTTGGCGCTGCAAGCCGCGCATTAGGGCAAAATGACACGCTCACGCTCATCTATAACGGTGCTGATTGGTTGGAGGTTGCCTTTGTCAATAATTAAAACGGCTCATCTTATTCGGCATCCGGTTGGCAGTTCTCGAGTCGTGCCGCAGTTTCATTTCTGGCTGCCTCATAACGACGGTCGTAGTCCTGGCGATCCGCCAGATATGCGATATTTGGCCGAGAAAGTTCGTAAGCTCTTGATAGATAGTCCAGCTTCCAGTGCACGGAACTGCAAAACGGTACGAGCGGGCGGCCGCCATATTCCACCACCACCCAGTTCGTCATGCTGGAGTGCGGGGCATAGAGATACATCACTCCGCTGGTGCTGATGGGCAGCTCAACAGAAAGATCGCGCATGACGGTATCACGCGGAAAAGGGACGGTATGGATCACTTGGCCGTTATAAAAAATTTGCAAACCTTGATCCCGTCCGCACTCGGCATTCCACGGACCGCGGTTACAATTCATTTGGCGAGGTTCTTCGGGAAGATAACCGACAATACGTGCGGTTACTCTTGCCGTGGGAGGAGTACCGTCGGGGTTTTGGGCAAGCGTAAGGGTATTTCCGCCTTGTACACCATTGACGGCAAAATCCAAAATTCTGCTCCGGCCGTCGGTCACGGCTTCCGGTCCGCGGCGCAGACAGTTCACATACTCTCGGAGGCCTTGCCCATTGGGGAGATGGCACTGGGTTCTTACTTGGCCCGGGTATCCGGGTGCAATGCATTTTCCGTCACTTCCTCCGACGATGGTAATATCTCTTGCATATCCGGCTCGTAAAGAATGATTGATTATAGACACTTCGCACCTTGGGTCTGTGGCGCCAATTTCCAACCGCACAAGATCCCGATGTGGATTTTGCGCGTGCTCCGAGAGCGCAATTCCCGCAAAAAGCGCGGCATCATGATCTTCCGACCCGTCAAAAAAAATGCGAGGATCCAAAACCGTAGCATCGGGTGGCACGTCTGCTCCCGAACAAATATGCGCAATGGCGGCAACGCCATCGGGATTCGTTTCTTGGAAATAATCGAGCCACCTTCCGACATGAGAAGGCCAAGGAAGATCTCCTCTCATGATGCGATGCACCTCATCGTAATTCCCGGTTGGTGAAAAGAACCATACATGTCCGGTAGAGTTTGAGGTGCCGCCAAGTCCATGATCGATATTTCGTATGAGACTGCTTCCGGAAATTTCTACTCCCGTACAAGCATATGGCGGATCACCATCTTCCGTACAGAAAGGATTCATGAAAGTATGGCCCCATGTTTCAATGGACGGTTCAAGTTGGGGCGGCCACTGCAGCACCGTTGACGATACCCTCATGCCGCGTTGGATACGGTGCATGATGTAAGGCGTGGCAAGGTCTTGCGCAAAATCGCAGCGTGCAGAACTTTCATCGGCGCATACCGGTTGCTGGCCGTCGCCGCACGGTTGCAAAGCGCCTTCAATTTTGCCGAGTTCATTTTTTACATATTGGCAAAGAGGGGCTATGCCGTCAGAGCAGTTGGTGGGTGCTTTATTCTCACACATCGCCTGTAAAGGAACGAAACAATTCCCCGGATGTTCGTGCCCGTCCCAATCTCCGCGGTTTTCGATGTCGCCGTCATACCATTCTCCTGCATCAATGGTAATTTCCGGATCGGCATCCCCTGAATCAATTCGCACTGATACTGCCGGCTCAAATCCATTGGGGTTTCCTTGCACATCAATTTCAACGTCTGTTTCGCGCGGAATGGCACAAGGGAGTTGATCGCTGCCTTGCGCATCTTGGTAACAGGAGTTTTCTCCAGCCTCATCCTTTGTGCAGCATAAGGTTTCTCCATCCGCCCGGCAAATAGGCAAATCCCAACTGCGCAGATCAAATGGGGTACGTTTGTCAAAAGGAGGCGTGTCATCTTCCATGCCGGGGACATGAATTCTAAAACAAGCTATGTTGGGGCGGCCATAGTTATCAACAGACGGGGAGATGCGAACCGTAGGAGCTGCTCTTACACTTGGTGTTGCTTGCGGGGAGGTAGGAAGAGGCGTTTCTCTGGGGGAGTCAGAAGGCGAAGACACGGGCGATGTTGATGGTGATGGCAGCGGGGATGGCGGGAATGATGTCGGCAGTGAAGATACCGGGGGGATTATTGTTGCCGTGGGTGTTACCGGCACCTGAGGTGTTGCTGATTCTGGACGGGAAATTTCGCCCGAAATGTTTGGGATGGTTATGGCGGGAACAGCTTCATTCTCGGCTGGTGCAGAAGTTTTCTCATTGGAACATGCCATAACGGCCAGAGCCGTTACGCAGATCCCGATAAGGCGCTTTATTCTAAATGTTACTCGATGTATGGGTTCTGAAGAATGAGCCTCGTGTTGTTTTGCTCTTTCCTCTGCAACATGAGGAGCATGATCTAGAATAGCTTGATACCGAGGTGATAGCATAATTTAATATGGCATATTAGCATCTTTAGTCCGATTCTACTATAATGGAGTTCCAGGTCTTTTATATAGAGTGATTGCCTTAAATACCTTCGTACAAGCGAAATCATCGTTTTGCGGGGCGCCGCACAGCTGCCGCTAAGGCGGCACGTCGAGTCCTAGAAGGCGAGACGGCGCCGCGAGACCGGAGCGAAGATCTGGCTTTGCCAGTCTGAGTGAAGGGCGAGCGTAAATAAGGAGGAAAGTCCGAGCTGCCAAGGAACAGGAAAGTTGCTAACAGCAACCGTGGCGGATGAAAGTCCGCTATAGGGACAGTGCCACAGAGACAATACTAGGGTGCAAGTTCTGCGAAAGTAGAGCGAGCACACCAAAGGTGAAAAGTCCGCCTCAGGCGGAGCACTTACTGCGAAGTAAGTTGATCGTTCTCACGCAAGTGAGAACGTGGCCGGTAAACCCTTTCCGCAGCAAGGAAGGATGGGAGTGATGGAGTCACCGTGTTCCTTCGGTCCATCCTGCCTTCCGCATGACTCCGCAAGTAATTGCGGAGCTAGAGAGATGATCACCAGCGCGAGCGGAGCGAGCGCTTTTACACATTAAGAGCGTCTCGCAAAAACTCGTGAGATACAGAACTCGGCTTATGAAGTGTAAAAGACCTGGATTCTAAAGTGAAGGTCTGCCCAGGCAGACTTATTTTTGTGCCTGCGTGGGTTTACCACATTATATGAGTACAATGTTATTGACTATTGTCAAATTTCTTGTTACCATGCAGACATGAATCTCAACAATTTAAACAACTTCGCCACAACGACTACCACCACACCACTGCGTGAGGGGTAGCTTTGTAGAAAATGTTTTAACCTTTGAAGCCCCACACGCTAAACGCCTGTGGGGCTTTTTTATTTCTCAATTTTTAAAACCATGAACGCACACCTCAGCATACGGAACCAGTTTTGCCACAATAAATATTGTCATTACTTCCGAAAAATATTGGCGGGAAATGTCGTGGTGCACGGCCAAATTCGATTCCAATGCAAATATTGCAAAAAAACTTGGGTCGGGCATAAAGGATCTTTTCATTTTGGGCTTCGCTGCGACCCCAAAAAAATCGAACACGCACAAAGTTTACTCAGGAGTGGTTTTAGTGTTCGCCATACCGCACGGCAAACGGGCGTAAGCCCAAGTACTATTCAGCGCTGGAAAATTCGTTTTAAAAATAGGGGTTAATAATTTTTATTCTTTCACTTATTATTTTATGCAAAATTCATCAGAAAAATCAGATTTAGGTTGGGTGGGGGAGCTGGCGCAGTTTATTGAAAACCCATCTTTAAAAAAATTAGGTTCATTGAGAGAGTGTGATCCTGATTATCCATTTATCGGTAATATCAAAGAGGCCTCGCAAGGAGACCCCGAACTTTTGCGGCGCGTTGTTAGCATGCGCGTGAAATTAAACAACGGTGAAAAACTCAGTCAGCAAGAAGCCCATGAACTCATCAATCAACTTGGTTGTCAGGGTTTTTATAATGTTCCGCTGGATTTATCGGGATATGAATTTGATGAATTGAAACTCAAAAAAGCTGTTATCGGAGGCGATTTGGTTTGCAATCAAATGCATGTGAAGGGCGACAATCATCAAGAAGATGCTGTTATTGCTGGGAATAATATTCAGCAAGGCATGAAGGTTGGGGGCAATAATCTTCAAGACAGAATGAAAGTAGCGGGCCGAAATGATCAGTGGGGGATGCAGGTTAAAGGTGACAATCGCCAAGAAGAACTCCATGTGGGTGGCAACAACAATCAAAACTGCATGAACATACAAAAAAATAACTTTCAGTATGATGCAAAAATTGGTGGAGATAACATGCAGATAAGAATGCGTGTGGCGGGCAATCGTCAAGATCATCTTGAAGTCCAAGGTCAAAACTGCCAGCGCGATGCGCAGGTTGGAGAAAATCACCAACCCCATTTGGCGGTGCAGGGGGACAATTGCCAACAGCGCATGGTAGTGAGTGGCGAAAATCACCAAGAAGGACTTCAGGTAGGTCGGAATAATCTGCAGAGAGGGATGAAAATCGGCGGTCATAATCAACAAGGAGTGATGCGCGTGGTTGGGAATAATGTACAAAGGAACATGGAGATACATGGTGATAATTTTCAAGAAGGATGGGATTTTAGCTCCCCATACCGATACGATAATCACGTGGTGATATTTGGCGATAACGATCAGTGTGGCATGAAAGTAAGCCGCTACAATCGTCAAGACTTTTTATTTGTTGGCAAGAGTAATCTGCAAAATGGCATGGAGGTGGGAGGGGAAAATCAACAGCGGTCCGTCATTATAATGAAGCATAACGATCAAAATCCGTTTTTTATAAGTGATCTCAACGCCAATCGGCAGTTACGTTGGCTCATTGGAGGAAGAAATTCACGTGTCGTTGAAAAACTTCCCGCCAGACCATCGTGGCACCAAGACGTTGAAAGAGAGATTTTGAATGGCGGCCGATAGAGGCGGAAGGGGATAGTTTATGATGATTGAATCGGGGGCGAGTATTTATCGCCTCGCCCCAGTTTTTAATAGACTTGGTTATGAGTTCCAACGGCAAGCATCGTCACCGTTACATAATGTCCTTCCACTTCAAAAATAATTCGCATATCAAATCTGGCCGAGATGCTCCGCTTTCCGGCGAGTCTCCCAACGAGGGCGTGATTTTTCAGGACTGGATTGTGCGGATTTTTCTCAAAAAGTTTAAGCGATTGGTCTACTTTAGTGCGGTGGAATTTTTGAAGTTTTTGATAATGTTTGATAAAACTCTTCTTAAAATAAATATGCATTATTTGGCATGCCTATGGAGATGTGCGACGGCTTTTTTGGCAGAAGGAAATGGGCCAATCTTTCCCTTTTCTTTTGAAGCCTTAAGAACTTCTTCCTCAAATTCTTGAGTAAAACCGTTTTCTGTTCGAGCAACTTTCAGCTCAAAAGGAATGGATTGCGAAATCACCACTTTTTTGAGAAATAGACGAATTGCCGTCGGGGTATCGAGTCCTAAATCCTCAAAAACCAGATCAGCATCACGTTTTAATTGTTCTTCCACACGAATTTGAATAGCTTTAGTCATATATCAAAATGTTTAAAAACTAGTACAATTGTATAGCAAATGATGGCATATTGCAAGAGCTTCTCCTCGGCTCCTTGACGGAGTGAGCGGATATTGTATTTTGGTGTTCACGTGAACATCGATCCACCCTAGACCATCAACCCAAACCCTTGCCTATAGGCATGCCGGCCTGTACGCTTTTCTCCGTGAAACGATCCGAGATTTTCTTTGGGCTCCTGCGCATTCCCGTTGATTTTCTCGCCGCGCTTGCCGCTCTCCTTACCGCTTATTACCTCCGCGCACAGGAAGGCATTTTGCCGGAGTTTATTAAGCAGCCGGATATTGGGTCGTTCCCTCCGTTTTTCACCTACCTCCAGCTTTGCTTTTGGGGAGCAGGCCTTTTCATTACCCTCATGGCGCTTTTTAGGCTTTATGCGCTTCGCATTCATGATTCGCTCGCCGCCGAAATCCGCAAAATTTTCAGCGCCAGTCTCATCTGGTTCATGGCCATCATCATTTATTATTTTGTCATTCGCGGATATCCTTTCTCGCGCCTCGTCCTTTTTTATGCTTTTG
>JBBTWV010000094.1:0-20138 GCA_038062615.1 Patescibacteria group bacterium
GGAATCAGTGGAGGGATTGTAAGAGAAAGCCATCAGCTAGTCAACCCAATTAGGCAGGCAGGCGGTGGGTGGTAGAGTAGGTGAGGATGTTATAATGGGTCCCTTATGATGATGCAGCGGCATAAAACTCATCAAGTTCAGGTTGGAAAGGTCAAGATTGGCGGCAATGCGCCGGTGGCCATCCAGTCTATGACGAATACCGACACGAGTGATGTTTTGGCCACGGTTTCACAGATTATGGAGCTGGTGGAGGCGGGGTCGGAGCTGGTGCGCGTGACGGTGAATAATGACGATGCGGCCAAGGCAGTTCCTCGTATTAAGGAGGCGCTTTTGAGTAAGGGTGTTGGCGTGCCGATCATTGGGGACTTTCATTACAACGGTCATATTTTGCTTACCAAGTTTCCGGAGTGCGCTCAGAATTTGGATAAATATCGCATCAATCCGGGGAATGTTGGCAGTGGCGAACTTCATGAATATAACTTTGCGACGATGATTGAGTGCGCGGTGAAGTATAAAAAACCGGTTCGCATTGGGGTGAATTGGGGTTCTTTAGACAAAGAATTATTTACAAAAATGATGGATGAAAATGGCAAGAGTGCGGTGCCAAAGTCGGATCAAGAAATTTTGATGGAGGCTTTGGTGGCGAGTGCGATTGATTCGGCGCAGAGTGCAGAAAAATTGGGGCTGCCGGCGGATCAAATTATTTTAAGTGTGAAGACGTCGGATGTGCAGAGCGTCATTCAGGCTTATAAAATGGTGGCGGAGCGTTGTAGCTATGCGCTTCACTTGGGGCTTACCGAAGCCGGAATGGGCATGAAGGGTTTGGTGTCCAGTTCGGCGGCGTTGGCAGTTTTACTTCAAGAAGGTATTGGGGATACGATTCGCGTTTCGCTTACGCCGGAAGCAGGTGCGTCGCGTGCGGAAGAAGTTCGTGCCTGCCAGATTCTTTTGCAAAGTATGGGGTTGCGGCAATTTCGGCCTTTTGTGACGAGTTGTCCGGGGTGCGGGCGCACGGGCAATGATCTTTTTCAGCGACTGGCTAAAAATGTGAATGATTATATTACTCAAAAAATGCCGCAATGGCGCTTGGAACATCCCGGCGTGGAAAATATGAAAATTGCCGTGATGGGATGCGTGGTGAATGGTCCGGGCGAGTCCAAGCATGCGGATATTGCTCTCAGCTTGCCGGGTAAGAGTGAGGAGCCGATGGCGATTGTTTTTGAGTCGGGGAAACTCAAAAAAACTCTTCGAGGTGAAAATCTTCAACAAGAATTTTTGGAGATTTTAGAAAATTTTGTGCGCGCACAATATCGTTGAAATTTTATTTTGATTTTTCTTTCTTTTCACGTTCTGCCTTTTCAGCCTCGCGCTGGGCTTCTTCTGCAGCCTCAACCACATCTTCGCCGTAATCTTCATTGAGGAGGAATGTGGCCTTTTTATAGAGAATGTGCTGCGGTTTATGCCGCGCAACTTCTAAAAACAATTCTTCAGCATACGGTTTGTCACGGAGGAGTTCATAGGCCTCTGCAACCGTTTGGTAGTATTTTTCGGCAATGGCTCGACGTGCGGCTTTCTCGATAACTTCTTCAGAATATTCGTATTGATCGGGGTGATCCAGTATGGTCGTTGGGCTTTTTTCTGCGATGGTGAGCATGACTGCTGGCGCATATTTGGGAGAAAGGCGATCGCAATAAAAGAAAACTTTATCCGGAAAGAGGTTTGCAAGGGCGATAACTGCGCTTCCAACGTAAGGTTGTTCTTCAAAGAGGTAGAAAAAATCAAAAAATTCGCTCACGCCCTGGTCGCTCATTTCTTTTCGTGTAATAATTTGTTCTAGGGTTGCCTGCGCGTAAGGTTTTTCCGCAATGGCATCAAAATTTTGTAAGAGAAATTCTGCGTGCTCCCAATGAAAATTTTCCCCTTCGCGCATTACCGTAACGGCTCTGGCTAAGACATCATCAGCCCATGTGATTTTGTCTTTATACTGAGGATACGCGCGGAAGGCCTCCTGAGGCTTTTTATTTGCCATGCTTAAAGTATACGTTCTCGCATCTGGATCATCTTTGTAAAGCTCCGGATGGGTCAGCGCATAAACCGCGTCGCAATTATCCAATGCCTGTTTATGGAAAGTACTTTTTTCCATATCCTGATGTGCTTCAACATCGGCGTAAGCTTGGGGATTTTCTAAAATCCAATAGGGTGCGAGCCGCGACATCCGGAAATAGAATCCCCTTACGGCTTCGGTTTTCTCAAAAGCTGAATCATTGAAGGCTTCCTGCCACTGCAAGCGATGTTCTGCCAAAAGAGGAAGAGTCTCGTATTCCGGATACGTTTCCACAGCTTTGTCGAAATTATCTTTTACAATTTGGGCCGCATCAGGAACGAGCTCTTTATAGAGACCATAATATGCAACGAGAAGACGCGGTGAAGAATCATTTTGACGGAGTTTTTCAACCGTCGTAATAATGATTTGATTTTTCTGCTGGCCGTCGGGAAGCAAATGGAGATTGGCGAAAATAACATCTGCATGAAAAAACTTTTCGCTCATGATGTTCTCAAATGCCTTGGCTATAGCGGCGTTGTTTTTATGCTGCTCATAGTAGTCAAGGACTGATGCAGGAGCTACTTCTGCACATTTCATCACCACGCGCTCGGCATAAGGTTTGTTTTTGATTTGGATAAAATTGGATAAAAGTTCAAAGGCAGGCGGCTCTTGGCCTTGCAGGGACATCAAAATAATATTCCCTCCCTCGCGGAGGCCGACGACATCAAGAAAGTGATAGCGTATTAAATTATCTCCGCTGGTGAGTGCCTCCTTCATGAGCTTGTCCGTGATCCAGGGTTTATCTTTGAATAAATCCAGATGATCAAAAATAACTCCCAGGTTTACATTCTGGCTCGCTTTACGAAGCACACCGTCAACATCAAACTGGTCTTTGTAGAGAGCGCATTGTTCAATGGCCGTGGCCGCGCCGTCAGTTGTAGAGGCAGCCGTATCAAGAGCTTTTTGTAATATTTTGAGAGCACCCGGTTCATTTTTAAAGAGATGGAAATTATCAAAAACACCAACGTAGGAAGCCTCGTCCGTGGCACGCTTCCATTGTTCTGGGGTAAATAAGCCCGGCTTATAAGCCTGCAAGAGAGCGCCTGGATATTTTTTAAGCGTGGCCTCAATGCCATCTTGGAAAATCGTGTTGGCGTCAGGATGTTGGGCGTACCCTTCGCGATGCATCACTAATGACTCAGGATGTCCGTTGTATGTATCTTTGGCACCTTGTACTGCTTGTGAAAATAATTTTGCTGCTTCCGGATGGGTTTTCCACAAGTCATAGGTCGCCAAAACCACTGCCGCATCGTCCGGGGGAAAATAATGTTCATACCTCCTGAAAATTTCATCCAATGCGGCGGTTGCATATGTCTTATCTTTCCAAAGCGGATATTGCATGAGTGTTGCACCGGGGGAGTCTTTGGCGCCAACGGCAATAACGTCTTCTGCGTACGGTTGGTCGATGAAGAGTTTTAAGTATGATAAAGACTGACTGACATAACTTCCTTTGGCGGCACGTTCAAGAATTTGGCCGGCGTAGGATACATGGCGATACTCGTTGTAGAATTCGAATGCCGCTTTTGCATCAATTCGGCATGCTTCCCGGAGCATTTTTTCGGCAAAAACGGGATCATCTTTTTCGTAAGTGCGGAAACTTTTAATAGCTTCTCTGGGAGTTGTATCAGACCTTGTGTTGGCTTCTCTTACCAACCGATCAACGGCTTTGCGCCGTAGGGCAACTAAATGATTTTGAGCCGCTTGAGTGTCATTATTTTCGAGGAGCTTCCACAGTTCATCGAGTTCAGGATCACCTCCATTGTGAGTGGCCACATAAATATTTTCTGTGCCAAACTTACGTATAAAAAGTTAGGCAGTTTCTTGTTTTACAGAACTACCGCGGGCGAGTTCGCGCGCTTCTTGACGGATGACTTCGTCAGATAATTCCGCAAGTTGCTCCCGGGTATTTTCTTTGGGTTTTTCAACTTGTGCAGGAAGTGGTTCGGCAATCTCTCGGAATACCAAAGTAGGTCGAATGCTGTGAAGATGTTTGATAATCATGTGGATTTTTGTGTTTTAGCAATTATAACCTAAAATTGTTAATTTGCCAATACCCTTATCTTTTACATCGTTTTATTATGTAGTCTTATAAATGTCGCTCCATTCATGAAACGTATTGTTCTACTGGGCTCGACGGGTTCCATAGGCACGCAAACGCTGGACATCGTGCGAGCGAATCCTGGCGAGTTCGAAATTATTGGTCTCTGTGCGCACTCCAACACTCAGCTTTTCCAGCAGCAGGTGCGCGAGTTTCGGCCAAAGTATGTGGTGCAAACTGGCGTGAGCGAGAATCCGGGGCTGGCCTTGGCTTCACTGGCGTCGGTGGGTGAGGCGGACATCGTGGTGAACGCGCTCGCTGGCAGTAGCGGACTTTTGCCGACATTGGCGGCGTGCAAGGCAGGCAAAGTTTTGGCTCAGGCTAACAAAGAATCGCTTGTGATGGCTGGACAGTTAATTATGGAGATGGCACAAAAAACGGGTGCGCAAATTTTGCCGATTGATTCGGAGCCGTCGGCTATTTGGCAGATGTTGCGGCATAATGAGCCACAGAGTGGCATCGAAAAAATTATACTCACGGCTTCGGGCGGGCCGTTTTGGAAGTGGAAGCGTGAAGAGTTAATGCAGGTTTCTGCAGAGCAGGCGCTCAAACATCCCACGTGGAAGATGGGTGAAAAAGTGTCTATAGACAGCGCGACACTCATGAACAAGGCGTTTGAGATTATTGAGACACGGTGGCTCTTTGATGTGCCACCAGAGAAAATTGACGTGACGGTTCACAGGCAAAGTACGGTTCATGCTCTTGTGCAGTTTTGTGACGGAAATTTCTCTGCCGTGCTGAGTGCTCCGGATATGAAGATCCCTATTGCTCATGCGCTTTTTTATCCGCAAAGGAAGCCTAATAATTTTGCCCGGGTTGATTTTTTGCAACTCCAATGGACCTTTGAAAAACCGGACTACTCTCTTTTTGAAGGTCCGCGTTTGGCGTATGAAGTTCTGGCCGCGGGCGGCATTATGCCGGCTGTTTTTTGTCTTGCTGATGAGATGGCGGTGAGCCAGTTTTTGCAAGGCCAGATCTCGTTTTTGGAGATTTATGATGTTATAAAACGAGCGCTTGATAACGTGAAAAATACGGAGTGTTCGCTGGAGGCGTTAGAGGAAATTTCTAAGCAGTGGACGTTATGAATATTGGAATTCTTTTGGCGGCTGGGCGGAGTACTCGATTTAAAGGTGATAAACTTTTTGCGGACTTGAACGGCAAACCGGTGATGTATCATTCGTTGAAGTTTTTAGAAAACTCACCGCGTATTCACGCTATTTTTATCGCCGCCGGAAAGGGAAACAAAAAAAATATTGAAAATTTGGTGAGAGCGGAAAAATTTATGAAGGTGCGTACAATACTGCTGGGCGGAAAAAGTCGCTTTGAGTCGGTGCAAATAATTATCAAAGTCGTTGCCGCTCAATTTCCGCAGGCGGATCATCTTGTAATTCATAATGCGGCCAATCCTCTTGCTATGGAGCAAGAGCTGGAGGCTTGTTTTGAGGCTTTAAATAGAGATGTTGTTGGCGCAGGGCCGGGAACGCCAGTTTCATCTACGCTTAAAAATATTCGTCGAGTGAGTGGCGGGGCGGATGTTATTCAAACCATTTCTCGCGAAAATCTTTGGGAGGTGCAAACCCCGCAGGTGGTGAGGACTCATGATTTTTATCATGCTTTAGAAAAAATAAAAATAAAGAAAGTGGAGCCGACGGATGATCTTTCAGTCTTGGAACTCGGCGGATTCAAAACTGTCTTGGTGCCAGCGAGTGCCATGAATAGAAAGATTACGACACAGGAAGATTTAGAAGTTATGCAGGCGTGGATGAGTCGCGAAAAGCAGAATGTCTTGGTGGGCATTGGAGAAGACAGCCATCGTTTTGGACCAAAGGCAAAAGCGAACTTAATGTTGGGTGGCGTGGAAGTTAAAAGTATGCCTCCACTGGTAGCTGAATCAGACGGCGATGTGGTTCTCCATGCTCTTTGTAATGCGATTTCTTCGGCTATAGGGCAGGGTTCGCTGGGAACGTATGCCACAGAAATGCAGCGCCAGGGCATTCGTAAAAGTTCAGAATATTTAGCGGCCGCGCTGGGCCATGCAAAACGTCAGCACCGCAAAATTTCCCAGTGTTCTATATCGTTAGAAGCAGCGCGGCCGCTCATAGATCCGCTCACCGCAAAAATGAAGAAGAGTTTAAGCAAGCTTCTTAAAATTCCGGTAAAAAATATTGGTATCACGGCGACCTCGGGTGAAAATCTCACGCCATTTGGCAGAGGAGAAGCCATCCGGTGCCAGGCGATGGTAGTATTGAAGTAGCACATGAACATTCGTGTAAAATCTTATCCTAAAATTAATTTAGCGCTCGATATTTTGCGTAAAACCCCGTCGGGATACCATGAAATACAGACGGTGTTTTATCAGCTTAAAGAGCCATTTGACGAGATAACTGTTGAGCTTACTCGTGATTCCCGCGTCGAAGTCATATCGAATCATCCTGACTTGCCTGTGGATCAGACCAATACGGTTTTAAAGGCCGCACAGCTTTTGCAAAAACAAGCGGGCGTTTCTTCAGGTGCAAAAATTTTTATCAAAAAAAGAATTCCATTGATGGGGGGGCTTGGTGGAGGTTCCAGTAACGCGGTGGCGGTGCTTAAAGTCCTCAGGGGATTTTGGAAAATTCAACCGGCCTTTTTACCTCCCGTCGCTGATGAAATCGGCATGGATTGCCAGTTCTTTTTTGGTGGCGGCACCGCGCTTGGTGAGCACTTTGGCGAAAAAATAGCGCCATTGCCATCGCCGCCTTCATCTATAAAATTTGAACTCATTGAAACCGGCGTAAAAATTTCTTCAAAACTTGCTTATGAAAAAATTGATTTTAAAGGGTGTGGAAAAAATATTCATAAGACAAAAAAACTTATTGCTGCACTGCATGCCCAGGATGCGCACGCCATCTTAGAAAACCTCCACAATGATTTTGAGGAGTTTATTTTTGGTGTTTATCCTCAATTGGTCAAAATAAAAAAGCGCGAAGAATCCCAAAACCATGCCGGTCGAATTTTACTTTGCGGTTCCGGCGGAGCACTTTGCAGAGTTTCTATCCGCGATTGATGAGAGCCGCGAGAAGAAGCCGATTCCGCAGGTCTGCAAATGAAGGAGTTTGTTGACGGGGATCGTTTGGTTGGTCTGGCAATTGAGGGAGCGGCCGTTCCTGCAATTCACGCCAAAACGCTGCATAATTTTCAACAGTTGAGGTTGGCGGGAAGGTCGGGATGTTTCTGCATTTTCATACTAATCGTCGCCGTCATCATCATCGTTGTCGCGTGCCTGTTGTAGGGCACGGGACAGTTCCTTACCAAAACGTTCCCGGAGGGTGTCAAAAGACATGTGTTCTGTAGAAATAGTCCCTGTTCTTTGGCCAAGATCTTCCCCATCGTAAATGATAGCTTTCGTTACCATCACTCTCCTTTCTTCATCTTGGAATTCTCCGGCAATGAGGTGCCACGTCCTTGGAAGGCGGAGATGAAGGAGATTGAGAGGAGCTTTTTCGATCAAAACGCTGCGCACCAATTCCGCCGGAGCAGCACGTAACAGAGATACAACTTCGTGAATATTTGGCGGAAGTCTCAACACTCTTGCTGTAGGTAGGCTGGAGTCCTTCAAATTGGCTGCGTTCATCAACATATCCGCTCTTTTCACGTTCTTGCTTTCTCTCCGGCTGCGAGTCATGGTGGTGATTCCAAAGCATTGCCACCGGTGTGCGTGCTGCTTCAATTCCGTGGGAGGGCGTAAGCAGCGTTACCGGTTTAAGCTTTTTTTCGTATTCATCAAGGACTTTTCCTGCATCTTCAATTTGATTTTCAGTTACTTGCGTTTCTTGGGCGGCGCCTGGCATAAATATTGGGTGGGTTAAAGATTCTGTATTATAGTTTTTGCAGCCGTTTTGTCAAATCCAATTATCGAAAATAAAGTGTCGCCATCGTATCTTCATCCGGATATGTTGAGTTGTAGAGCCATTTTCCATAGAGATTTTCACGGCGCAGTTCATCTTTTATCTCCGCCACTTTTTTCTCCCAGTCTTCTTTGGAATATTTTACGTTGAGGATTTCGTACTCGGCATGGTCACGGCTTACGCAGCCAAAACAGTGGTGCGAGTTAAACACCAGCTCGCAGTATTCTAAGTTGGAGTTGTGCCAGCAAGCGTTGCAAAAATTGCAGTCGGTATTGCCGCTGTTGCCCACGCACTCATAGAGGAGCTCTGATGGATCGTAGCCAATATTATCGCAGTCCACCGAATCTTTTATGTCATTGGCCCGATTTAAATAGAGGCAGTCTTGGGCATTGGTGGCCATAAAACAGTAAAAGCAGTCCTTACAGTTTTCAAGAAAAGAGCCCAGGCAGCCCTCGCAATTTTTTTGGAGCAACGAGGCATGCGGTACGGTCAGACGAATTTTTTCCAGTTCGCGCATGAGGCCTTCGGTGCCATATTTTCTTTTTAAAATTTCCACTTCATTTTTATATTTTTCTTTTGGAACGGGCTTGTTGAGGATGTGATACTGGGCATTCCTGAGCCCGCAAGAAAGAAAACAATTTTGGCAATTTACTAAGTCAAATCCAAATTCGCAGTCGGAGGATGAAAAGCAGTTATAGAGGTAGTTGCAGTTATAAAGATTGCTTCCAACAACGCACTCGTAACAAAGTTCGCAGTTTTCAATCGTGTCACAATCGCTACTGCTCACGGCTTTGTATGGGTATTGGCAGTAAAGGGCATCCTCATTATAGTGTCCGCCAAATACCAAATAGCAGTTTTTGTTTCGGTAGGCATAGTTGGTGTAGTCACTGTTTTCTGAATTGGATGCCACAAGAGCGATGCGCGGCTGGCGATCTTGTAGCTTTTTAAACTCTTCTAAAAACCAGTGGGCCATATTATGCTTCGTAATTTTGCCTTCCTTTAAGCGCTCTCGCCAAAGTAACTTCGTCCGCATATTCTAAATCGGCCCCCATGGGAATGCCAGTGGCAATACGCGTGAGCTTTATGCTGTGCGGCTTTAATAATTTTTGGATATACAGCGCTGTTGTCTCGCCTTCGCTATTGGGATTAGTGGCGATGATAATTTCTGGCGCGGCATTTTGCTCGATGAGTAGTTCTGTGCGCGCAAGAAGTTCTTTCATTTTGAGATCTTCCGGCGTGATGTTGTCCAGTGGTGCAATGCGGCCGTGGAGGACGTGATAGGTCCCGTGAAATTCTCCGGAACGTTCAATGGCTTCGGCATCAAAAACATGTTCCACAACGCAGATGATGTGCTTATCGCGGCGCGCATTGGAGCAGATAGAGCAGAGTCCAAGCTCGTTGGCTCCGGCTTCGGCAATCATAAAACACTGGCGACAAAGCGCGATGGCGTCCTGCAAAGTGAGGAGAGATTCGCCAATGTCGCGGGCCAAAGAGCGGTGTGAACGTAACAAAAAATAAGCCAAGCGCTGTGCGGATTTTTTGCCAACGCCGGGTAGTTTAGAAAGTGAATCAATAAGTTTTTGGAGCGATTTTGGAAGCATGGCGGACGTCGGTGGAGAATTATTTCCCTATGAGTCGTAAAAATTCGCTGCGGGTATTCATCTCTTTTTTAAAAAGTCCCAGCATAGCGGAGGTGACCACCTCGCTCCCCTGTTTTTCTACACCGCGCGCCATCATGCAAAGATGCCGCGCTTCTAGAACCACGCCAACGCCTTTAGGTTTAAGCAGTTCATTCAATGAGTTGGCTATTTGCATGGTAAGCCGTTCTTGATTTTGGAGGCGTCGTGAAAAAATATCTACGAGACGCGGAATTTTTGAAAGGCCAATAATTTTCCCGTTAGGAATGTAGCCGATGTACGCCTTGCCGGTGAAGGGAAGCAAGTGATGTTCGCACGTGGAATAAAATTCGATACTTTTCACGACAATCATCTCGTCATAATGCTCATCCGAAAAAGTGGTGAGGAGCTCTTCGGGATTTTGTTGGTAGCCGGCAAAAGCCTGCTGAAAAGCCCTGGCCACTCGCCGGGGAGTTTTTGTGAGGCCTTCCCGAGAAACATCTTCGCCGAGTGCGCTGAGCAATTGCTCAACGGCTTTTTCTAAAGCCGGATTCGGTTCCATATTTTTATTATTTTTGCTCATAAGATTGGGTCATCTCAAAAAAATATTGGTGAACGCGCGTGTCGCCGGTGAGTTCCGGGTGGAACATCGTTGCCAGCAGATTTTCTTGTCTGAGCATCACCGGATGACCATCGTATTCTGCCAGTACCTGAACATTTGGAGAAGCTGTTTTGACTTGCGGAGCGCGGATAAACACCGCCGGGATTTTTTTTGCTCCAAGAGCAGGGACGCTGAGCTCCGTTTCAAAACTGTCGAGCTGGCTGCCATAGGCGTTGCGCTCGATGGTGATATCCATGAGCTGCAGCGTGGGCGGCGGACGATTAAGAACATGTTTTGCCAAAAGAATGGCGCCGGCGCAGGTTCCCCAAACGCAAAGGGTTTGAGCCTTCGTGCGTTTTTTAATAACTTCATCAAGTTCGTAAAGTTTCAGCAACTTGCTGATGGTGGTTGATTCTCCGCCGGGTATGATCAAGCCGGAAACTTTTTCTAGATCTTGCTTCGTTTTTACGCCGATAGCCGGAATTTTTATGCTCGCCGCTTGCTCGCTTTGGTCTCTGAAGACCATGCCTGCGAGCACCGCTAAATGCTCTTCCACAGAGCCTTGGATATCTAAAACGCCTAAAGTTATTCTGTGGCTTAGCCTTATTGACACGGCGTCATTTTACCTGGAGAATCAGATAGCGCAAGTGCTTTAATAGCGTATTCAAGCGACAATTTGCCCTAAGGCTATGGCTTTCTTCTCCGAAATATTCTTCTCAACGCTCCTTGGTAAATCCGTTTACACACTGGATGAAAAATATTTTGGAGTTTTTCGCGATTTTATTGTGCGGCGTGAAGGTGCTAATTTTGTTGTCACCAAGGTCCGAATCCGTACTTCCGTGGGCAAGCGCATGATCATTGACTGGAAGGACCTGCACTCTATTGAGGCCGATCCCATCACGCTCAAACTCAAAAAAAAGAGCACCGAAATTTTGCCGATCAATTATGATGAAGATGAGCTTCGCTTGAAGCGCGACTTTTTAGACCAACAAATTATAGATACCGAAAATCACCGCGTGGTGCGCGTGAATGATCTCAAAATTGTGGCTTTAAAAGATGAACTTTTTATGGTTGCCGCAGATATTGGTGTGCGCGGTTTATTGCGGCGGTTAGGGCTTGAACGCCTTGCTCTGGGTGTGGCCGAAACGTTTCACCGCAGTTTTCAAAATGTTCTTATCCCCAGCAAATATATTGACCCGCTTCCTGCCAGAATCCGCCACGATATTACCCTCACCGTCGCGCAGGATCAGCTTAAACAGATGCATCCGGCGGATCTTGCCGATATTATGTTGGATCTTGATAACTTTGAGCGACTTTCTATTTTGCAGTCGCTTCCCACGGACGTCATGGCAAAAACTATCGCCGAGCTGGATCCTGAAGTGCGCCGCCTGTTGCTGGGAAAATTAAAAGATGAGACCGTTACCAAACTTCTTGAACGTTTAGCTCCTGATACCGCGAAGGGCATCGTTACGGAACTGCCCAAGCGCCGGATGTATGACATTTTAGAGACCATGAAATCGGGCGAGGCGCAGGAAATTCGCGAGCTTCTCAAATTCAAAGCAGACACCGCAGGAAGCATCATGAATACCGAGATTGTGGCTTTCCCAACAACTTTTACGGCCGGTGAGGCTCTTGATGAATTGCGTAAAAAAGGCCAGCAAGCGGAGCATATTTTTTATCTCTACTTGGTGGATCGCGAGGGTATTTTGCGCGGTGCCATTTCCCTTCGCGCGCTTATTTTTGTGGATCCAAAAACAGAGCTCATCAGCTTGGTGAGACATAAACCTATTTTTGTAAAAATTAAGGAGCACGTGGACGTTGTGGTGGAAAAATTTACCAAATATAACCTCATTGCCATTCCGGTAGTGGGCAAAGATCGCGTTCTTAAGGGCGTTATAACGGTAGATGATATTCTTCCACTCTTGCGCGAAAACGCTGAATAAATTTTCTTTGATGATTACTTTTTTCCGCCAAAAATTCCGTTCCATACTCACCATGTTTGCCGTCATCGGCCCGGGAATTATTGCGGCGGCGGTGGGCAACGACGCCGGTGGTATTGCCACCTACTCCAGCGTGGGTGCCGATTTTGGCTACCGCATGCTGTGGGTGCTGGTCCCTATTACCATTTTGCTCATCATCGTGCAGGAGATGTGTGCCCGAATGGGTGTGGTTTCGGCTAAAGGCCTTTCGGATCTCATTCGCGAATCCTACGGTGCCAAAGTCACTTTTTATATTCTTATCGGCCTCCTGCTTGCTAATCTTTCCACGATTTTTTCTGAGTTTGCCGGCATTGCTGGTAGCATGGAGATTTTCA
The DNA here is from genome assembly GCA_038062615.1 of Patescibacteria group bacterium. GTDB lineage: Bacteria > Patescibacteriota > Gracilibacteria > UBA1369 > UM-FILTER-53-11 > JBBTWV01. The sequence continues at coordinate 12,621 of JBBTWV010000094.1, forward strand.
ATGTGCCACGATATATTTCCGTTCCCATTGGTGCTTTTTTGGTTTGGATTTTTATTACTCGCGGCAATTATCGTCGGGTTGAAAAAATATTTTTAGCGGCGGCCGTTGTGTATCTTGCCTATATTATTTCCGGATTTCTTGCAAAACCGGATTGGTCTGCGGTTTTTCACAGTACGTTTGTTCCTTCCCTTGATTTCTCGCGGCCGTATATTATGGCGCTTATTGGCGTTGTAGGTACTACCATCACCCCATGGATGCAGTTCTATTTGCAGGCGTCTGTTGTAGAAAAAGGGGTAAAGGTAGAAAATTATCGTTATACCAAAATTGATATTGTGCTCGGTTCCGTGCTCTCCAGCATGGTGGCTTTTTTTATTATGATGGTCGCTGGCGCCACTTTGCATCCGCACGGAATTCATATTCAGGATGCCAGTGATGCCGCTCGTGCACTGGCTCCATTAGCCGGAAATTCCGCCGAAATTCTTTTTGCCATCGGCCTGCTCAATGCTTCTCTCTTGGGAGCGATGATCGTTCCGCTGGCGACTTCTTATTACATCTGCGAAGGCTTGGGCTTTGAATCCGGGGTAAGTAAAACTTTCCGCGAGGCGCCCTGGTTTAATGGTATTTTTACGGCGCTCATTATTTTGGGCGCCATTCCGGCGCTTTTTCCTCAAACGCCGCTCATCAAGGTGATGATTATGGCGCAGGTCATTAATGGAATTTTATTAGCCCCTATTTTGATTTTTATTATTTTGTTGATCAACAAAAAATGGTTGATGGGCGAGCACGTCAATAAGCCTTGGTATAATTTTCTAGCGGGTGCGGCAGTCCTTATTCTCATCACCCTCAGTATCATTTTAACCGTCAGTAGTTTTTAGGGCCTAGATTCCCCGTGCGGCATACCGTGTTTCTAATTTGGCGATTTCGTAGCTTTCCATGGGGCTACCCAGCCCTTTGGAAACTTTTGCGATAATGGCGGGATCCTTAAAGTGCAGAGTTGCTTCCACAATGGCGCGTGCCCGTTTGGCCGGATCTTCCGATTTAAAAATGCCTGATCCCACAAAAACTCCTTCGCTACCCAGTTGCATCATGAGTGCGGCGTCAGCCGGTGTGGCAATTCCTCCTGCGGCAAAATTTACTACCGGCAGTTTTTGATTTTCCGCCACCCACTCCACCAATTCTGCGCTCACTCGCATCGCCTTGGCCGCCGCAGACAGCGCTTTTTTACTTTTTAAACCGCCAAGCGCCCGTATTTCGCGCGTAATTTTTCGCATGTGTCTCACGGCTTCCACCACATTTCCCGTCCCCGCCTCGCCCTTGGTGCGAATCATCGCCGCGCCTTCAGAAATTCTTCGCAGTGCCTCGCCAAGGTCTCTGGCCCCACAAACAAACGGCATCTTAAAGGGCTTTTTATTAATATGGAACTCCTCATCGGCCGGCGTCAAAACCTCCGACTCATCAATATAATCAATCCCCAGGGCTTCCAAAATTTGCGCTTCCACAAAATGCCCGATTCTCACCTTAGCCATAACCGGAATCGAAACCGCTTTTTTAATCTTAATAATGAGCTCTGGGTCCGACATGCGCGCCACGCCCCCCTGCTTGCGGATATCGGCTGGTACGCGCTCCAAGGCCATGACGGCCACAGCACCCGCCTCCTCGGCAATCTTGGCCTGATCAGCCGTTACCACATCCATAATAACCCCACCTTTAAGCATCTGGGCCAGGCCACGTTTGAGTTTCTCGGTGTTTTTTTCGGCAACGACTTTCTTCATGCTGGATAGGTGCGCCCTTTGGGCGCGTTATTTGCTTAGCCTCGTGACGGGCTCGGCCTAAGTTGTAACAGATCAGTGCCTATTATGTATACTTATCCAGGTGGGCTTTAGTATTGACAATATTGATTATTTATGTATAATAGCCTTCTGTAATAATTTTGAGAATATGACGTCACAAGGCCCACAGTCAGATCGCACAAGAGATGATGAGGCGGAAGCAGGCTTCTTTGGATGCCAGATGGATCTGGAAGCTTTTGCCGGTTATCCTGAATATGATGATCTGTTGGATTTGTTAAGAAGCTATGGTGAGAATTTTGCCGGTAAGGGCATAACTCGAATTTCACCTAGCTATGAAGTGGACAGATCCATCTTTGAGGATGAAAATGCGCGTGGTGTACTTTTCATTACTCCAACAGGTTTTAATCGAACAGACGTGGAGAGAGCGCTTTATGAAGGCTACCAATTTCCACGAAAATCTAAATCCAACGGTGTTCATCATCAGCCAGCTTGGTTAGCCGAATTTTCGGCTGAGGAGCACCGAGCGCGATGGGCGCCCAACACAGAATACATGGCTCACCTGGACGAACGAGCGGCTCTGCTAGCTTCTGAGCGGCAAGCCGCAGTAGCCGAGCATGAAAAGGCAATGGCAGAGTGGCGCAGAACGGTTGTTATTCCTGCCGTTGGCCAGCGTTTGGTTACTCAAGAGCATTATGCTCACATTGCATTTGAAAGAATCAACGACGCTGTAACCGCGTGTACTTTTAGATCCATGCAGACGCCGACCATCTCATTTATTATCCGTATGGGTCAAGGAGCCAACCCAAATATAACTATCGTGCGCAAGGATTGGGATGGAACTAAGTGGGTGCCTTCAGGAAAAATATTTGAGAATACTTTGGACGCAATCGGTACTCTCCAAGCTGTTATCTAATTGGTACGTAGGCGCTCCACGGTTTAATGAGGAGCTCATCCAGGCTGTACTGCTCAATGGCATCAACCAGCGCGCGGCCAATTTGAATGTTGGTGATGAGCGGAATGTTGGAATCCACGGCACGGCGGCGAATTAAATAGCCGTCGGTAATTTCTTCGTGCGCATACGTCTTTGGAATATCAATAACGAGGTCCAGTTTTTTATTCATGAGGGCATCAATGATATTTGGTTTTTTGCCGGAGCGGGCTTTGTGCAGGGTCTTCACCGGCACAGAATTTTCCTGCAAAAATTTTGAAGTTCCTTCGGTGGCAAAAAGTTCAAATCCTAATTTTACTAGTTTTCGCGCAGAAGGAAGGAACGCCGCTTTATCTTCGATGCTTCCAATAGTAAGGCAGATATTTTTTTTGGGGAGGGTAAATCCAACCGAGATCATGGCTTTGAGCAGTGCTTCAGAAATATTTTCTCCAAAGCAGGCGACTTCCCCGGTAGAAGCCATTTCTACACCCAGCACCGGATCCGCACCCTTAAGCCGAGAGAAAGAAAATTGCGGTGCCTTTACCCCCACATGATCCAAATCGAGCGTGTGGAATTTTTCTTGTTTGAATTTTTCCATGCGCGGGGAGTTCATCATTGCGCACGTGGCAATCTCAATAAAATTGTGGCCGGTTACTTTGGAGGCAAAAGGAAAACTGCGGCTGGCTCGCAAGTTACACTCAATCACTTTTACCGCATTATTTTTGGCCAAAAATTGCATGTTAAATGGACCAGAAATATCCAGTTCGCTGGCAATTTTAGCGGCAATGTCTTTAATCCGCTGGATCGTTTCAAAATAAAGTTTTTGCGGAGGGAGAACCAATGTGGCATCGCCGGAATGCACGCCGGCATTTTCAATGTGCTCAGAAATGGCGTAAATAACCAGTTTCCCATGGTGCGCTACGGCATCAATCTCAATTTCTTTGGCACCCTGTTCAAACTTGCTTACCACCACCGGTGCCTCGGGCGAAATATCCGTAGCCTTTCCCAGGAAAACTTCCAAGTCCACATCATTATGAGCCACGCTCATGGCCGCACCAGAAAGGACATAGCTTGGTCTTACTAAAAGCGGATAACCAACTTCCTTGGCAAATTCTTTGGTTTTAGAAAGTGAAGTCAGCTCGCGCCACGCCGGCTGATCAATTCCTAATTTATCCAAAAGTGCCGAAAATTTGTGGCGATCTTCCGCGCGGTCAATATTTTGCGGAGTGGTTCCGAGAATTTTCACTCCCGCTTCATGGAGTTTCAGCGCCAAATTATTGGGAACCTGCCCACCGGTGGAAATAATCACCCCAATGGGTTTTTCCGTTTCATAAATATCAAGTACGCGCTCCAGCGAGAGCTCATCAAAATAAAGTTTGTCGCAGGTGTCATAGTCGGTAGAAACCGTTTCTGGATTGTAATTCACCATGATGGTTTCGTAGCCTTCTTTTTTGAGTGTTTGAATGGCGGTGACACTGCACCAATCAAACTCCACGGAGGTTCCAATGGCGTACGCACCGCTTCCCAGCACCATGACTTTTTTGGTTCGCCGATCAACTTTGATGTCGCTCTGCTGGCCGTGATAGGTGAGATACAAGTAGTTGGTAGCGGCAGGATGTTCTGCCGCGAGGGTATCAATTTGTTTGATGGACGGCGCGATATTGAGTTTGCGGCGAAGCGCACGGATTTCCATCTCTGTCCTGCTGGTAATGTTTCCGATCTGCTTGTCGGAGAACCCTGATTTTTTGGCTTCACGTAAATCTTCAGTAGTACAGCGGTCTCCCTTAAGCCGTTTTTCTAGGGTGATGATGTTCTTCATCTTATCTAAAAACCAACGGTCAATGCCGGAAAGTTTTTGAATTTTTTCCGTGGACCAGCCTTTTTTAAGTGCCTCGGCAATGGCCAAAATTCGCTTGGGAGTAGGAACCGCAATATCTTTAGCAAGATCGCCGCTCTCCAGTTTTATTTTCTTATTGGCGGTAAAACCTTGGAGGCCGATTTGAAGCATACGAAGTCCTTTTTGCAGGACCTCCTCAAAGCTTCGGCCAATCGCCATAATCTCTCCCACCGATTTCATTTCCGTAGAAATTTCGTGTGAAACTTTTTTAAACTTATCCAAATCCCAGCGCGGAATTTTTAGCGCAACGTAGTCTAACGCCGGTTCAAAAAATGCCATGGTTTTTTTCGTCACCGCATTTTTGAGATCCGAAAGTCGGTAGCCCAAGCTTAGTTTTGCCGCAATGTAAGCCAAAGGGTAGCCGGTGGCTTTTGATGCCAAAGCCGAAGAACGCGAAAGACGTGCATTCACTTCAATCACTCGATACTCCTCCGATTTTGGGTCCAAGGCATACTGAATATTGCACTCTCCAATAATTCCCAGGTGCCGAATTACCCGTATAGAAAGCTCGCGCAAGAAATGATACTCATGGTTGGTAAGCGTCTGAGAAGGCGCAATCACAATGCTCTCGCCGGTGTGAATCCCAAGCGGGTCCACGTTCTCCATATTGCAGACCGTGATGCAGTTGTCATACTGGTCTCGCACGACTTCGTACTCCACTTCCTTCCATCCCTTGAGATTTTCTTCAATGAGTACTTGCGGTGAAAAGGCAAAAGCCGTGTCCAATAAATCATTGAGCTGTGTTTCGTTGTAAGCCGAGCCGGAGCCCTTGCCACCGAGCGCAAATGCCGCTCGCAAAATTATCGGGTAGCCGATTTTTTCGGCCGCCTTTCGTGAGGCTTCCTTTGTGGTGCAAGACATACTGCGCGGCATCTTCACCTCAATTTTATTAAGCTCTTGTTTAAAAAGTTCGCGATCTTCCGTGGCTTCAATGGCGGAGACAGGCGTGCCTAAAACCCTCACGCCATATTTTTTAAAAACTCCGGAACGGTTCAACTCAACGCCGCAGTTGAGTGCGGTCTGTCCTCCAAAGCTCAGTAAAATGGCATCGGGCCTTTCACGCGCAATTACTTTTTCTACAAAGTACGGATTCACGGGCAAAAAATAAACCTCTTGTCCGAGGCTTTGAGAGGTTTGATTGGTGGCGATGTTGGGATTTACGAGGACGGTTTTGATGCCTTCTTCACGCAGAGCCTTGATGGCCTGCGAGCCGGAGTAGTCAAATTCTCCAGCTTCTCCGATTTTGAGGGCACCGGAGCCGAGTACCAGAACTTTTTTGGGGAGCTTGAGCTTTTGCTTTGCCATAAATCTTCCCGCCGAGTATAGCAAAGAGCTCCTGGGTTTCAAAACTCTTTAACGCGGATTTTGCCACTGTCTTGTGCCGCTTTCCCCTTCTCCGAAAGAAGCATATTTTCTTCCCCGCCCCAACCCGTTGTTTCCTCGATGGCCGCACGCAGGTCATTTTCTACTCTGCTTTGTGCAAAAGCTAAAACAGCACCTACTCTTCCAAGTTTAATGAAGCTGGCATCTACATTTCCGCTAATTTGATACAGGCTTTTTACGGCATTAAAAAACGCTTGGCCGTCGCTACTCTCCACAAATTGTTTGGCTTTCATGAGATTGTCGTAATCTCCGGTTTCGCCATTTTGTTTTTTGATGATGGCCTCCCAAACCTTCTGGTCATTTTCACCATAACTCGTGAGTGCGGATTTATCGGCTTCTTCCTTGATTCCCTCGACCCTCCCTGCCGCTTCTGGTCCTCTGATATTGAGATTGGCCAAAGCTTTACTCAGCATTTGGCCGTTTGGCGATTGCATAAATGCAATGTATTCAGCGCCACCCGGGAGCCAACCCTTATCTTCTGCCGGAGCCGCAGTCGCGACATCAGCCGCCCTTATGGCATCGGCCTTTTGAATAAGAGTTTTTGGCGTAGCAGTTTCGGTCAACTGTCTTTCTCCGCGTTGCCAAGCCGTTTTTGCGTCGGCGGTAAAAAGCTGAGCCTCAAGGTAACTCGTAAATGCCACATTATTTTTAAAGAAGTCATCCCAGGATTCCTCAGGTTTTTTTTCTTCAATGACGGATTGAACGGTTCCCAGATCCAAATCTTTTGTTTCTATCTTCATGCCTTTTTTTGCCTGGAGCGCCATGATGAATTCTGCTCCCTTGGGACTTTCTAAAAACTTTTCAGCAGGTGACTTGAGCGCGTCAACCTTATTCACTACCGTAGCCTCGCCTCTTTGCTGAATATTATCAAAATCTTCAACCTTCAGTGGACCGGCGGGGGCTTGTTGGCCGAGTTCATCAAAGTCTGGAACAAGAATTTTATGGTCTGTTGCTTGTGGGCCACCTTCATTTTCAAAAATAAACCGTGAGGCCCCGAAAAAATATTTTTGTATATGCATATATATGTTTAAGTTGCTTTGCGTTGCTCTTGGGCTTGCGCATGGAGCTTTTTCTCGACATCCCTAAGAATCCGATCAGCTTGTGATTCTGAAACATAGCCCCGGATGTTTTCCCGTAACCACGCAGGGTTGTTTTCCACAAGGGAATCTATGGCATTATCAAAAATACTCCTGGCATCCGACCGATCGTTATAGCGATCGCGAAATGCTACGAGCGCCCAGTCTTTAGTTTCGCGACGTCGAGCGATGGCTTGATCTCTAAATTTTGCATCAAATCCCTCAAATTTATAAAGATCTAATGCGTGTGCCGGATCTTGGTCAATTGCCCTGCCCAGAACTTCATCCGCAACGGGGGAATCTCTATAATCTTTCCAGCTTGATATCGCAACAGTCGGATTTTTTGCAGCGGCCATGCGTAAAATGGATGCGGCAAATGGCATATGGGAATAGCGGCTATAACTTGTTATTGCCGCATGTGAGCCATCCATTCCATTAGCACCT
>JBBTWV010000095.1:0-7930 GCA_038062615.1 Patescibacteria group bacterium
GATCAGCAAAACCCTCGGCATTAGCATCTCCCTCGTCACGCGCGGCTCGCACGCGTATAAGAAGAGCCGGGGTGGGTTTGGGAAGTACTTGTAAAGACTATCCGCCAATTTGTGGTGTATAAAGCAAGACCGAGAGTCTTTTTGCATATAATTATTACAAATTTGGAGCTACAATACCAAGCATGGAAAAAGAACACACCATTATCATTTATCAGGGAAAAGATGGAGCTATTGAATTGCGTGGTGATTTTACGCGTGAAACAATATGGGCAAATCGTATGCAAATGGCTGAAATGTTTGGGGTAAATCCACAAGCAATTTCAAAGCATATTCAAAATATTTATGAAGAAAAAGAACTAGTGAGAAAACCAACTAGTTCCAAAATGGAACTAGTTCAAAGTGAATCTGGAAGAACAGTACATAGGCGAGTTGATATATATAATCTTGATATTCTCATTGCTGTCGGATATAGGATTAATTCCGTTGTTGGCACAAAATTCCGCCAATGGGCAACAAAAACCCTCCGTTCTCACATAGTGGATGGATATACCATCAATAAGAAGCGCCTAGTGAAGAATTACGATGCTTTTCTCAAGGCTGTGGAAGAGGTAAAAGCGCTCTTGCCGTCGGGCGGAGTGGTGGATGCTACTAACGCAATGGAGCTCGTGAAAATGTTTGCCAGTACGTGGCTTTCTCTTGATGCCTACGATAAATCCAATTTACCAAAGTCAGGTGCAACCAAAAGGGATGTTGAGTTTACCGCTGAAGAAATGAAGGAGGCACTTCAAAAATTGAAACACGAACTCATTAAAAAAGGCGAAGCCACCCACCTTTTCGGCAGCGAACGGGGCGGCCAAAGCGTCGCGGGAATTGTTGGCAATATCTTTCAAACATTTGGAGGTGAAGACGTGTACCCCACCATCGAAGAAAAAGCCGCGCATCTTTTGTATTTCATGGTCAAAAATCACCCTTATGCAGACGGCAACAAGCGCTCCGGTGCGTTCGCCTTTGTCTGGTTTTTGAAGCAAGCGGGCATCTTGAATCCAGCGCGACTGACGTCTGAAGCCTTAACCGCCCTCACGCTGTTTGTGGCGGAGAGCAGCCCTAAAGATAAAGACAAGATGACGGGGCTTGTTTTGTTGCTATTAAATTGATTCTAAGACAAAAGGATCAGCAAAACCCTCGGCATTAGCATCTCCCTCGTCACGCGCGGCTCGCACGCGCTCAAGAAGAGCCGGGGTGGGTTTGGGAAGTACTTGTAGGAGGCCTGAAACGTTGCCAAAAAGCCGAAAAAATGCTAATGTGAAGCCACATTCATCATATGGTAAAAACTCCAAAAATATCGGCTGTCCTCCAGAAGGAACATTCAGGAGAAATTGCAATTTCTCTAGATGGTAAAGTCATTGCTACAGGAGAAAACAGTGTAGTTGCTTTAAAAAAAGCAAAGAAGATTATTCCTCAGATTGAAGAGGAGGAGTTTTTAGTTACTCGTATTCAACATAAATATCTTGCAGTTTAAGTTTCCCTACATCCAAGGTAGGCCCGTACTCATGGCCAGATTGCGTAAGCCAAACGGTAAAGCTCGGTATTTTGAGCTTCTTATCGATACGGGAGCAGATTACACCCTCATTTCGCAGTATGATGCTCAACTTCTAGGACTAAAATATAAAGCAATTAAACAAAAAGAAATCAAAGTCGAGGTAGCCAATCTTACTTTTATTTATACGAAGAAAGTTTCTTTGCTTTTGACCATCGAGGGGCACGAATTTACTATTCCCGTTTTAATTGCTCGGGACGGGGTTGAATCTTTGCTCGGAAGAAAGGGCCTCTTTGAACATTTTGAGGTTGTATTCCAAGAATATAACCAACAGGTTATTTTCAAAAAGAAGGCTATCCAATAATCTTGGTTAGGCGACAGCTGTTGCAAAAACTGCAATAGCTCAATTTATTCTTGACTTTCGATTCTAGCCAGCGTACTGTCATGCCAGTACTGTACTGCTTTAGCAGTACAGTCTCCTTACCCACCACCATATGCGTCCATACCTCAAAACCATTATCGTTGATACCGAAACACCCATCTCGCTGTTTGAGAAGGTAGCCAAGCCCAACGAATACGCTTTCCTTCTAGAGAGTGCGGAGACGAATCATCCGTTTGGACGGTATTCGTTTATTGGATTTGAGCCGATGGCGCTAAAGGTTTTCCCACAGGGTGGAAGTAAAAATCCATTAACGGAGCTCCAAAAAGAGTTTGAAGCCATTAAGTATGAGCCAACATCTGAATTGCCGAGCCTGCAAGCGGGATTTGTGGGCTACTTCACCTACGAAACCGTGCGCCACTTTGAAACGCTCAACCTTCCCATAGACTTGAACTCAATTCCCGAAGGCATCTTCTTTCTGCCCAAATACCTCATCATTTTCGACCACTTCGCACGCAACATCACGCTCGTTGCCTACTCGCCGGAGGAACTTGAAACACTCACGCAGAATGTCCTCAACAAAACATCGCTGAGAGATTTACGTGCCGTACCCATGGAAAAAACTGCCGACGCACTCGGCGATCGCGGCAGCGGGAACGAACATTTTGAAGCGCTTGTGAAAACCGCACAAGAACGCGTCACCGCCGGCGAGGTCTTCCAAATCGTCCTCTCTCAACAGTTCGACGTGAAAACGAGCCTGGCACCCTTCGAAATCTACCGCCGACTTCGCGTCATCTCCCCCTCCCCATACCTTTACTACCTGCAATATCCCGACTTCTCCATTGTTGGCTCGTCGCCGGAAACGCTCGTGCGCACAGAACACGACGAAGTCATCATCCGTCCGATTGCGGGAACACGAAGACGAGGAGAAACGCCGGAAGAAACGGCGCGGCTGGAGGCAGAACTTTTGAATGACGAAAAAGAACAGGCCGAACACATGATGCTTGTGGACTTGGGGCGAAACGATGTTGGGCGCATTGCGAAGCCCGGAACCGTGCGCGTAACCCGACTCATGGAGCCGGAGCGATACAGCCATGTTATTCATCTTGTTTCGGAGGTGCGCGGCAAGCGGCGCGAGGACGCGAGCTTATTTGATGTTTTTAGGGCTGCGTTTCCGGCGGGGACGCTCACCGGTGCGCCAAAGATTCGCGCTATGGAGATTATTGCCGAGTTGGAGGAAAAACCTCGCGATATTTATGGAGGTGCCGTTGGGTACTTTGATTTATCCGGCAACATGGATTTTGCCATCGCAATTCGCACGATGATTTGCAAGGATGGGAATGTCACGTTGCGTGCGGGCGCGGGAATCGTCTACGACTCACTCCCAAAACACGAGCACAAAGAGTGCTGCAACAAAGCACGCGGGCCTTTAACCGCTGCCATTTTATGAAAACCCTCATCATTGATAATTTTGATTCGTTCACCTACAACCTTTTTCAATATATTGCGGAACTGGGCGGGAATCCGGAGGTGCGGAGGAATAATGAGGTAACGCTTGGCGAAATTGAGCGCGGCGGATACACGCACGTTATTATTTCTCCTGGCCCAGGATCGCCGGATAACAAAAAGGACTTTGGAGTTTGTGGCGAGGTTATTACCCAGTGCTCAAAAAAAATTCCTGTGCTCGGCGTGTGCTTGGGACACCAGGGAATCGTCCACTATCTTGGAGGACGTGTGGTGAGGGCGCCGAAGCCAATGCACGGGAAGCGCAGTACGGTGCGATTAAAAAACAGCCACCAGCTTTTCCAAGGGCTGCCGGAAACGATTGAGGCGATGCGATACCACTCGCTTACTGGTGAGCGAAAAACGCTGCCTCGTGAACTGGATGTGATCGCCGAGTCCACCGACGACGGCTTGATTATGGGGATTACGCACAAAACATTGCCGCTCTACGGCGTGCAGTTTCATCCCGAAAGTATTGGTACACCAATGGGAAAGCAGATTTTGAAAAATTTTCTGGGAATGATGTCTGATGGACGCCAGAACAAGGCATCAAATTTTATTAACGGCATTGTTGATGAAACAATTAGTGACAAAGAAATGAGCGACACATTAAAAACCATTGCAGAACGTGGCGAATCAGCCGATGAAATTGCAGGCATGGCTGACGCGCTTCGTGCGCACGCTCTCGCCATTCCAACCACCGAAGAAACCATGGACACGTGCGGCACTGGCGGCTCTGGGTTTCCACGCATGAACATCTCAACCACTGTAGCATTCGTCCTTGCAGCAGGCGGCGTGAAAATTGCGAAGCACGGAAATAAAGCGGCTTCCGGAAGATGTGGAAGTTTTGATCTTTTGGAGAGCCTCGGCGTGAACATACAACTTGGGCCAGATGCGGTTACCACAGCGATAAAAGAACTTGGCATTGGCTTCATCTTCGCGCCGCTCTTTCACCCTGCTATGAAGCGCATCGCGGCCATTAGAAAACAGCTTGGAATTCGCACGATTTTCAACGTCCTTGGCCCGCTCGTGAATCCTGCAAAGCCGGCTTACCACCTTCTTGGCACCACCGACCGCGCGACGGCCGAAAAAATGATCACGGCAATGCAAAAACTCCACTATAAACGCGCCATCGTGGTCACCGGCGAAGACGGCTTGGACGAAGTCACCCTGGGCGGGAAAACAACCTGTTACGAGCTCGTAGATGGTGACATTCGGCAGTTTGAGTTTGCCCCTGAAGATGTTGGTATTGAACGTGTTGGCAATTTTGCTGAAATTTCCGGCGGCGATGTCACCAAAAACGCCGAACTCTTCGTCAAATTACTGCAAGGAATGGCCCCAGCACCGCTCAACAATCTCCTGGTTTTGAACAGCGGATTTGGATTTTACATTCGAGGAATAACCTCAACGATCAAAGACGGTGTATCTCTGGCACGAAAAATTATCGAATCCGGAAAAGGCCACGAAAAATTCCTGGCCTATAAAGAATTTTCTCACAGGCCGAGCCGCCGAGGCGAGGCTAAGCCAATAACGCACCGAATGGCGCATCATTATGTTTAACCTTCGCCCGTTTCATAAAGCGCTGCGCGGGAGAGAAAAAATCTCTGTAATTGCCGAATTAAAACGGCGTTCACCAAGCCATGGCGCGTTCCCTCATCATGACATCAAAACGCTTGTGCGTGCGTACGAAAACGGCGGCGCTTCAGCACTTTCGGTTGTCACTGAACCGATGCTTTTTGATGGCAGCATTGAATTATTAAGGGAAATGCGGAAGCACACGTCTCTTCCGATAATCAGAAAAGATTTTATTCATGACACGGCGCAGATTGATGAGAGTGCTGCTGCTGGCGCAAATGCCGTTTTGCTAATTGCGCGAATGCTCGAACAAAGCGTGCTCAAAAATCTTGTGGCGCATGCGCATAAACAAAACCTCGATACCGTCATTGAACTTCACGACGAAGCAGACTTAGCAAAAATCGCAGGGCTCGAAGACATCATCATCGGCATCAATAACCGCAATCTCTCTACTTTCACAACCGATGTGAATCACGCCCACAAACTCTTAAAACTCCTTCCGCCAAAATCCACCATCATCGCCGAAAGTGCTTTCAAAAACCCCAGCGAACTCGCTCTCTATAAAGGCAAGGTTGACGCCGTGCTCATCGGAACGACCTTCCTAACCTCAAAAGATCCGGAGGAAACTCTAACTACCTTTACTCATGCTCGTCGTACTTAAAAACACGGCAACCGAACAGGAACTCAACGAAGTTATCATTTACATTCAGGCAAAAGGCCTGCGTGCCGAAGTAATTCCCGGTTCGCTGCGTACCGCGGTCGGCATCCTGGGCAACAAGGGCTACATTGACGCGGACTCGCTCACCCAGTTCCCTGGCGTAAAAGAAATTATTCACGTCACGAAGCCGTACAAACTCGTGAGCCGCGAGTGGAAAAATGATGACACGATTATTGATGTGGACGGAGTAAAAATCGGCGGCAGTAACTTCACCGTCATGGCCGGACCGTGCAGTGTGGAGTCAGAAGAACAGCTTTTTAAGACGGCAGAAGCCGTGAAAAAATCTGGCGCACAAATCTTGCGCGGAGGAGCATTTAAGCCCAGAACAACGCCATATTCGTTCCAAGGACTTGGCAAAGAAGGCCTCGAACTTTTGAAAAAAGCAAAGCAGAAGTTTGGCTTGCCCGTGATAACGGAAGTGCTCCACGTCAAAAATTTGGACCTCGTTGCGGAGTACTCAGACATCGTGCAAATTGGAAGCCGGAACATGCAAAATTTTGAGCTGCTTGTGGAGGTCGGCAAGATAAAAAAACCGGTACTTTTGAAGCGCGGCATGTCGGCACGGCTGGAAGAGTTTTTGCTCGCGGCTGAATACATTCTCAACGCCGGTAATCCCAATGTTATTCTCTGCGAACGCGGGATCCGCACATTTGAAACCGCAACACGCAACACGCTTGACCTCAACATCGTCGCACTCACCCGTGAACTTTCCCACCTGCCAATTATTGCTGATCCAAGCCACGGAACAGGTCGTTACTCGCTGGTCACTCCTCTCGCCTTAGCGTCTTATGCCGCGGGCGCACACGGGCTCATCATCGAGGTCCACCCCGACCCAAGCAAAGCACTTTCGGACGGAGATCAGTCGCTCAATTTAGAAAATTTTGAAAATCTCATGAAAAAATTGCGCACCTATCAATCATGCTTATGAAAACCGGATATTTTGGAAAATTTGGTGGACGGTTTGTGTCGGAACTTCTTGTTACACCGCTGGAAGAAGTCGCTGCGGCGTTTAAAAAATTTAAAAAAGACCGTGGCGAGATGGAGAAGCTGCGTGACCTGCTCAAAAACTTCGTGGGCCGCCCAACGCCGCTCTATCACGCCAAAAATCTCTCGAAAAAATTCGGTTTCCAGCTCTATTTAAAACGCGAAGATTTGATCCACGGCGGCGCCCACAAAACCAACAACACTGTTGGTCAAGGCTTACTTGCGCAGTACATGGGCAAAACAGAACTCATCGCCGAAACCGGCGCCGGCCAGCATGGATTCGCCGTCGCACTCACCGGCGCACTCCTAAAAATTCCCGTAAAGATTTTTATGGGAGAAAAAGATATTGAACGCCAGAACCTCAACGTATTACGAATGAGACTCTGTGGCGCGGAAGTAATTTCCGTTACGTCGGGCTCAAAAACGCTCAAAGACGCCATAAACGAAGCGCTCCGCTACTACGTCGGGAGCAGCAAAAAGACGTTTTATTTATTTGGGACCGTCGCCGGGCCTCATCCCTTTCCCTCAATCGTGCGCTACTTCCAAAAAATTATTGGCGAAGAGACGCGACGGCAAATTCAAATTCAGGCTGGTCGGCTGCCCGACTACGTTCTTGCGTGCGTGGGCGGTGGTTCAAATGCAATCGGAATTTTTTCTGCATTTTTGAAGGATAAAAAGGTGAAAATTATCGGCGTTGAACCAGCACACGGCGCATCGCTTGAACACGGCACGCCGGGGATTTTGCATGGTGCTCTTTCGTATGTTCTTCAGGACAAAAACGGACAGATTCAAGAAAGCGAAAGTATCGCCGCTGGTTTGGACTATCCCGGCGTGGGGCCAGAACACAGTGCGCTGCAAGAAGCTGGCCGAGTTCGCTACGAAAACGTAACGGATAAAGAAGCCGTCGCTGCATTCCACCTCCTCTGCCGCGAAGAAGGCATCATCCCCGCCATAGAATCCTCACACGCGCTTGCTTATGCGCAAAAACTGCGCGGCCGGATTCCAAAAAACTCCATCGTCATCGTCAATCTCTCCGGCCGCGGCGACAAAGATTTACACACTATTCTTAATTATTAGGTTTCGCCCTTCGGGCGATTTAATTGCTTAGCACTCGCCCCCGCTGAGCGGGGGCTCGCGCCTCATGGTTGATCGCTACAAAAATACGTTTGAAAAATTAAAACGCGAAAAACGGTTCGCGTTTTGCCCTTTCGCCGAGCTCGGTGACCCCAATGAA
>JBBTWV010000096.1:0-26805 GCA_038062615.1 Patescibacteria group bacterium
GCCGAAAGGCGGCTGTAAGGGGGCTGCGCTCTTGTTGAAAGAAATGACTGCAGTCCACTACTATTTCCAGAGTGAAAATTTCCGCGTAAGCGCACTCAATTTTTCTTTTTCGCCAAACATGCAGACGCCGTAATATTCCAACTGCTCTTCTGGCGTGTTTTTGGTCCGCTCTTTTTGCTCGGCATACGTCCCCACGGTCATGGTGTTTATAAAATCAACAAAATGCACGCCTGCTGCCAAAAGCTCATTGCGCAAGGTGCGCAACTTATTGGAATTATCCGCCGCCAGAATAATAAAAGGGTCGTCCGAAATGCTTTTGTGTTCGCCGCCGTTTTGGTCAAAATATGAATCAAATCGCATGTCAGCGGCATTGGCATTCGGGCAGCTCGCCGTTAAACCCGCTGTCATATGTCCCAGCGCGTTCATTAAAACGCCAATGGGGATTTTTTTGTTCAGAACTGCTACAAATTTATGAGTCGTAAAACCAGCATCCATGCAGCAAATGTATCATCGTTTTTATTTTGGTTCAACCAAGGGCGCTGGAGTTTTTCCACGGTAAGTCATGGCAAAAAGTCCGCCCATTATTACTGTCAGCCCCATCCATTGATACAGCGTGGGAATCTCTCTCAAGAAAATCATCGCATACACCAAACTCAATGCCGATTGCGAGGTGTGAATAGAAATGGCTTTGCTGACGCTCAAGTATTTGAGGCCGGCATACCAAATTTGTTTTGCCAGGCCCATAATCACAATTCCATACAACGCAATCATCCAAAAATGTTGGGTGAAATTTTGTTGAAGATCAGCTCCAGGTTCTATGAAAAAACTCATGATCAACAAAAGAACGCCTCCATACAAATTGCGCGCGCACACCACCACCACGCCGGTGGTCATCTCAATGGCGCGTTTGGCATACCAATTTCCAAGAGGGAAAAAGATCGTTGAGGCAATGATGGCGAGATCTCCCCAATTAAAGTGCAAGGATCCGTTGTAGAGGATCGCCACCGATCCAAGGCCAATCAGCATGGCGCCAAAATATTTTCGCGCCGTCAGCACTTCATGAAAAAAGAGCGCGTAAATAATGAGAGTGAAGGGGAGTTCCATTTGAAGGAAGAGGGAAGTGTTGATTCCGGAAGTTTGGTGGGCGCCCCAAAAAATAAGAGCCGAAGGAATGGCGATGATGAAAATACTTACGCCCAGCAGCAGCGGCAGCGTTTTCTTTTCCCAAACGCGGTGCGCCTGGCCACGAGCCGCGAGGTAGATGATGGTGACAAAGGCGGCAAGGAGATTACTCAAAGCCGCAAAAAGGATCGGCGGCATGAGCTTGCCGCTGTAGTTGGCAACGATAGGAAAAAACGCCGCAATAAGGTTGTAGCCGATGAGGATAAGCTCGCCTTTGCGCTCCTTAATATTCACGCTCGACCTTCGTTCAGACTGGCGAAGCCAGATCTTCGCTTCGGTCTCGCCGGCGCCACCGTGTGGCGCCCCAACATTCATCTTTGTGGTGGGCGCAATAATTTTTTTCTCCATAAACTCTTTATGATACAGTTCACTTAATGAATTTTATTGACGCCATCATACTCTCCATTGTGGAGGGACTCACGGAGTTTTTGCCGATTTCTTCCACGGGACATCTGGTTTTAACGGCGCGTCTTTTGAATATCGCGCAGACGGATTTTGTAAAAAGTTTTGAGATTTTTATTCAGCTGGGAGCGATTCTTGCGGTGCTGGTGCTCTACGGAAAAAACCTCTTCACTCATCATAAAGTTTTTGTAAAAATTGCTGTCGCTTTTATTCCCACAGCTCTTATTGGCCTTGCGTTGCACGGCTTTGTGAATCAGTTTTTATTGGGGAATGCGATAGTTACCCTTCTTGCTATGGGTCTTGGCGGGGTTGTTTTGATTGCGTTGGAGAAGTGGCATACCGAAAAAGAGCATCACACTTCTGAAATAGCCCAAGTAAGCTTTAAAAATGCCGTTGCCATTGGATTTTTCCAGTCCATTGCCATGATCCCGGGCGTTTCACGATCTGCCGCCAGTATTTTGGGTGGTATGTTCATGGGTTTAAAACGTAAAACGGCCACGGAATTTTCTTTTCTCTTAGCCATTCCCACCATGTTTGCGGCCACCACGCTGGATCTCATAAAAAGTCCTTTGCAGTTTGATGCCCAGCAGTATGGTCTACTCACCGTTGGATTTATTGGCGCTTTTATAGCCGCTCTTTTGGCCGTAAAGTTTTTTGTGCGATTTATTGAGCATCACAATTTTATTCCGTTTGGCATTTATCGGATTCTTTTGGCGCTCATCATGTTGGGTTCCTTTTGGTGGGATTCGTTCTCCTTCATGATAGGCTAATAATATTAAATATATTACAATCCTTACCGTATGCTTCAAAAATTCTTTTCCGGCAAAGACCGCATCTTCATTCCATTATTTGAAAAGCTCGGCAAGCTCATTGAGCAAGGAGGACAAGAACTTTCGGCGCTCTTGAGTTTAAATGATTCCAAGCTGGCTGATGTAAAGTGCAAAACCATTGATGATCTTGAAAATGAAGGAGATGAGTATGCTCGTGAAATTCTTAAAGAGCTCTATCAGACTTTTTTTGCGCCGTATGATCATGAGGATATTAAAGATCTCACCCAGGCACTGGACGATGTGCTTGATGAGATGGATGGTGCGGTTCACTTAAAAAGACTCTATCAACTTGATTCTCACGAGCCGTATGTTGCCGAGTTTGGTAATTTGATTGCGGCTTCCACTCGGCATCTTTGTGCTCTCATCGCCTCCATGAAAAACGTTGAGAAGTGCCGTGAATATTTTGATCGTATTGATGCATTGGAGCATCAGAGCGATACAAATTTGAGTAAAGCTCTTTTTGATTTGTTCAAAAATCAAACGGACGCACTCACCATTATTAAATATAAGGAATTTTACGAACGATTAGAGAATGTGAATGATCGGGTGAAGAGCGCATCGGATGTGATTGAAGGGATCGTCCTAAAATATACATAAACGGCCTTATGGATATTTCACCACTCCTTGTCATTACTGTTCTGCTCATTTTGGCTGCGGAATTTGTGAATGGATGGACGGATGCGCCAAACGCCATTGCCACCGTCGTGGCCACGCGCGTTATGTCTCCGCGGCTAGCGGTAGTGTGGGCTACGGTTTTAAATTTTTTGGGAACATTGGCGGGAACGGAAGTAGGTAAAACCATTGGAAAGGGGATTGTGGCGCCAGAATCTGTGACGCTATTGGCGGTCTGTGCCGCTATGATGGCGTTGGTTTTTTGGAGCACGCTTGCGGCGCGTTTTGGATTGCCCACAAGTGAGTCCCACGCCCTTATTGCAGGTCTTACCGGAGCCGCTTTTGCCCAACAAGGGCTCAGCGCTTTGCAATGGGAAGGTTGGAAAAAAGTGATTTCGGGTTTGGGATTTTCAACCTTTTTGGGATTCTTGGGTGGTCTTTTTATTATGACGGCCATGTACTTGCTTTTAAGGAAAGTGTCTCGCCAGCGCGTCACCAACACTTCAAAAACGCTGCAAATTTTTTCTTCTGGATTTATGGCATTTAGTCACGGAACCAATGACGGACAAAAGTTTATTGGAGTCCTGGCTCTGGCTCTCTTACTGGCTGGCGTCCATAAAGAATTTACGATTCCGTTCTGGGTGCAAATTATCGCGGCGCTTACCATGGGGCTCGGCACCGCTTTTGGTGGCTGGAAGATCATGAAGAAGATGGGAAAGCACATGACCAATATTCAGCCAGCTCAGGGTTTTGCGGCGGAATTTGCCGCCGCATCCACCATTCAGCTGGCTTCTCATTTTGGTATTCCGCTTTCCACCACCCACACCATCAATACCTCTATTATGGGCGTGGCTTCTGCTAAGCGATTTTCTGCGGTGAGGTGGCCCATTGCTTTTCAAATTATTCGCGCCTGGATTTTAACTTTCCCTATTTGCGCGGCCTTGGCTTACCTGTTAGTGAAAGTTGCAGGCATATTGACATAAATTAAAAAAATGTTACTATAGCCGCCATTAATCATGGTGCATGCTATAGAAGGAGAAGTTTTATCTGGAGACATAGATTTCCAGCTTGAGGGCGACCTGGTGGAGGCTTATGCAAGAGATCAAGGATGGGTGCCTTCTTCGGGATGGTCACCTTCGCCTCGCCTACCTACCCAAGACGGAACTCTTGAATGTGAGGGAGAGGAAATTATTCCGGGAAGTGAACCAGATTCTACCTTGGTAGAAGATGGTTCTATTGAACGTTGTTTAAGAAAAGAGGGGTGGGCCACTTTTACTTCCCGAGCCGTAGCGGTGGCATTGGATGGTAAACCAGAAGTGCCCTACATTGAACAAAATCTCCTTTTAACTGAACGTGTCGGACGTGGACTTATAGAACCGGGAACAGTATTGAAATTAGGAGGAGGAGAGAACTATACAATTGAAAAAAGACTAGGGGGCGGTCTCGTTACGGAGGTTTATAAAGCTCAAAGGGAAGATGGCCGAGAAGTAGCCATTAAAGCCGGATATCCACCTGGAGCCGTGCGTGAAATAAAAAATTATCATACCTTAGCCAGAGCCGTTGTAGCCGAACCTCTTGATAATTTCCCAAATAAAGTTCGTAGAAATTATTATCCAACTCCCTATAGCGGTGTAAGAGCAGCCCAATTTGGCGTGGCCATTGTGGAGCTTGCAAAAGGCAAAGACTTAGAAGATCAACGTCATAATCTGCCGCTTAAGCAAAGATGGCAATTGGGGCTCCAAATGGGTCATGCCCTGGCCATTGCCGAGGATGCAGGCATTTTGCTGCGGGATCTTAAGCTGAATATTTTTAAGATGGAAATGGAAGGGGATAGTTTTAAAATGATTGACTGGAATGTGACGGATGAAGTTGATACTACGAATCCTTACCAGGCGGAGCTCACTGACCGTTATAGGCGCATCATTATTTACTCGTGGCTCAACATGTTTGCTCAATTGTTTGATGGGGCCCATGGGCTCGATATCAATATTATGCGTCTCGCTGATTATAGAGATGTAAAGCCGGAAGAAATTGAAGGAGGGGAAAGTATCGCGCGGAAGTTTAGACAGATTGTTTTGGAGTGCGTTATTCAAAGAAAATTTTTGACCATCCGTGAAGCATATTTGAGAGCTCTGGAAATATCGGGACAAGATGATGGCGCCATGAGTGATGAAACAGAGTCGACGCACTTTGAGGACATTTTGGCAGCTTGGCGTGGATCTCTAAAAGTTGATGGTGCAGGACATGACGCCTCAAGGGAAGCGCTGAAGCAGAAGCTCATGAGTGACCATGAGGGGAACCTCACAAATCAAGATGAGAATTTAGATATTTCTTTTGTGTTGGATATTCATAATATGCGCAATGGCCTGATGTCAGCTTTATCACAATTACGCAGATTGGACCCTTCTCATCCCAACATTTTTGGTAAGGTCGTCGTGGATAAGAAATGGCTCAACGACGAATCCAACCTTGGCCGAACAGTGGCAGAGATATTGCGAAATCGTATTGGTTATCATCTCGAAAGAGAAATCAATGTGATTCAGGCCCGAAACCTTTTGAGGGAAGTAAGTGTGGATCTCGGTGAAAACGGACCGGTGCCCGGCGTAAATATTCTTGGAATTTTTAAAGAAGTTTATCCGGAATTTGATTATACGGAAGCTGAAGCGGCGGAAGCATCAGGCATACAAAAGCGACAGGAATTACAAGAAATTGAGGCGAGAAAATTATTCATCGCTTCTTCAGATGACGTTAGCGGTATTAACAGCGTAATATCTACTCTCACTTTTCATGCAGGAGTGGTCGGTACGGTGAATTATTTACGAGAAATGCAAAATGCTAGTTATGCGGTCAATCTTGATAAAATTGTAGAGAATGCAGATGGAAATAAGGCGATAAAACCGGAAGATTCTGGGAAAACTCTTAGGGAGATATTGGAAAATCATATTAAAGTCTACCTACTTGCAAGGCCGCAGGAAGCTCCTCAAATCCTCATAGATCTTAAAGCAAATCTTTCTGAACGTGGCCCGATTCCTGATTTTGATGTTATGAAAATTTTCCAGGAAACTTATCCCGGACTTGATTCCGTTTGAAAGATTAGGTTTTTGTGGATTATTTTGAGCACTGGTACTGCTTGGATTCTTTTGATAGAATCAAGGTGTCAAATCCATTCTCGCTACAAGATCAAAGAAAGGCCTCGCAAGAGGCTTTTCTTTTGTCTTCCCAGAAGTGGTGGAGTAGTGGGGAATCGAACCCCAGAGAACGAATGTCAAATCCATTCTCATCCGCCAAGATCTACCCCAAAAACACTCCTGGTGCGAAGGAATGTATCAAAGAGATATGAAATTTTTCATGAACAATAAGGAGGTTTTGGAGAAAATACTTGACATAAATCCATATAGTGATAACATACGCGTCCTATGAAATCATTCATCTCGAAAAGACGCCTTCTCTTAGCGGTTATTCTCCTTCTTTCCGTACTGTTCTCCGGCTGCACCTGGAAGTGGAAGTTTTGGGAAAAAGACGCTCCAGCTCCTGAGTATGTTGGCTACACATACGGCCGAGCTCCTAGGGTCGTTATAACCGAAACCACCGCAGGAAAGCTGGACTACTACTTGGTAAAGCAGGGGATGTAATTTACTCGTACCGCAACGCCTCAATGGGGCTTTTGAGCGAGGCTTTGCGTGCGGGGTAAATCCCAAAAACTAAACCGGTAATGGATGAGACGGCCACGGCAAGCAAGATGGCGCTGAGTGGGAGAGAAAAACTCCAGTCGGTTTTGATTATTTGGATAAGCACAAAAGAAATGAGACCCGTGACAAAACTTCCAATGGCAATTCCCACCATGCCGCCCAAAAAAGTGAGGATGACGGCTTCCCACAAAAACTGTTGAAGGATGTCCGCGTTGGTAGCGCCAACGGCTTTGCGTAAGCCAATTTCTTTGGTTCGCTCAATCACCGAAACCAACATAATATTCATAATTCCAATGCCGCCAACAATGAGTGAGATGAAGGCGATGGAGGTCAAAAAAATCGTGAGAATCGAGGTGACATTGCCAAGTAGTGAGAGCGCATCTTCTTGCGTGCGGATGGTGAAGTCGTCTTTATCGGGATCCGTAATGCGATGGTTGTGCCGTAGGATTTTTTCAATGCGTGAAGTAGTGAAGGCAATGTTATACGCATCGCTGGCCTGAATGGTAATGACATTATAAAAATCAATGCCGAGCATCTGCTTTTGGGCCGTGGAAACGGGCATGAGTACCAAGTTGTCTTGGTCTACACCAAAAGGTCCCAAACCTTTTTTTTCTAATACTCCAATGACGCGAAAAGTAATATCTTTAAGCCTCACGCTTTTGCCGATGGGATTTTTTTCTCCAAAGAGGGTAGTGGCGATTTCGGAACCCAAAACCACCACACGATTTAAAGAGTCTACATCCGCACGAGTGAAAACAGAACCTTTCACCGTTTTAAAATTACGCATGGAGAAAAAATCTTCGGAAGTACCTTCGTAGGTGACGGTGGAGTCATTATTTTCATAGACAATTTTTCCTTGTCCGCGAACTTCTGGCGCCGCTTTCTCAATACTCGGCTCGCGTTTAAAGGCTTCTACGTCTGCTTTTACGAGTGTTTTTATGATGACGCCTTGCACTGATGGCGGCGAGGCGAACCGAGAACCTTTAGTGGCTCCTGGAATAATAAAAACTAAATTGGAACCCACGCCCTGCACTTGATTCAAAATGAGTTGCTGTGCGGAGCTACCGATGGACATGAGGATGATAACCGAAGCGATGCCAATCACAATTCCAAGCATGGTGAGGAGCGAGCGCATTTTGGCATGCTTGAGTCCCAGGACGGCGGTGCGGATAGAATCGGTGACTTTCATGAGGAGGAAATTACTTAAAAAATTCTTCACTCTTACGGCGGCTTTCGGTAATAACGGTATCGGATTCCAAAAGTCCATCGCGGATTTTAATGAGACGATTGGCAAACTGTGCAGTGGTCGTCTCGTGCGTCACCAAAATAATAGTGCGGCTCGATGCATGCAGTTTTTGGAAAATCTCCATCACCTGCGCGCCGGACTTACTATCTAAATTTCCCGTAGGCTCATCCGCAAAAATCACATTCGGATCATTCACGAGTGCTCGGGCAATGGCCACGCGCTGCTTTTGTCCGCCAGAAAGTTTCCCTGCTTCGGTAAACAGTTTTTCGCTCAGTCCTACTGATGCCACCGCGATTTCTACCATGGCTTTTCGGCTGGAAGGCGGCACATCCGGAGAGTAGAGGAGCGGCATCTCCACGTTTTCATAAACGCTGGAACGTGAGAGCAAATTAAATGACTGAAAAACAAATCCCATGTCTTTGTTGCGAATCCGAGCCAAATCCAAATCCGAAAGATGTCCAATTTCTTTTCCTAAAAAAGTGTACGAGCCACCCGTGGAGCGATCCATAAAACTCAAAATGTGCAGCAGGGTAGACTTACCGGAGCCGGAAGGGCCCATAATAGAAACAAACTCGCCTTTTTGAATGCTAAAAGAAACGCCTTTAAGAGCCACGGTCACGGCTCCGTCATCACGATATTCTTTTTGTATATTTGAGATGAAAATCATAAGTATATTTTACTAGCTGGCTATGATGTATTTCCTGAGGACAATTTAGCTATTTGGCACCGATGTTGATGACCGACTCTCCTTCGCTCACTCCACTGAGAATTTCAACATTACTATCTTCACCGCGGATGCCAACTCCAACGGGAATATCTTTCGTCGAACTCCCGCTGCCTTTTCGTACAAAAGTGCCTTTATCGGTTTCTACGATGGCAAATTCTGGAAGAATGAGTACGCCCGTATGGCGTGCGGTTTCAATTCGCAAATTGGCGGTGAGCCCGCTTTTAAAACGAGGATCCGGCGTATCAAACGCCACCGTTACTTTAAAATTCACCACGCCATCTACAATGGTTTCCGCCGGATTAATCCGCACCACTTTTCCAAAAAACTCATTCCCCGGCAAAGCATCCAACGTGATGATAACTGGATTTCCAATGCCAAGGCTTCCAATATCCACTTCCGGAATATTCGCCTCGATCTCAAATTTGGCCAGAGACATCACAGAAACGAGAGGTGCGCTGGCGGCTACAATCTCACCAACTTTTCCATCAAACTTGGTAACCGTACCTTCAATGGGGGAGCGAATGATAGTTTTTCCAATCTGTGCCTGAGCATTTTCGCTGTTGGCCGTGGCCTGCGCAATTTGCGCTTTTTGCGCCTGCACGTTGGCCCTGGCTTGCCTTACTTTGGCTTGTTGAAGGCCAAGCTGCTCTTTGGTAGAACCCGCTTGTTTGAGAGCCAGTTCATCCTGTGCACTGGCCAAAGCATTCTGTGCCTCATTCAATTTTGCCTGCGCGGCGCTGAGAGCATTTTCGTTCACCGCTTTTTGCGCGGTAAGAGCCTGCTCCTGCGCATTTATACTCATCTGTGCGGCGTTCACGTTCGTGCGTGCCGTGGCCAAGTTGGTGCGGTCGGTGGACCTGGCCGGGTCGCCTAGGGAACATGAAGTCGTCACTAAATCATTGGCGCGATCAATAAATTTTTTAATGATAACGAGTTGCTCCTGAGATGACTTCAGGAGTGCGTCGAGTTTTATCACATCACTACCGGCACTTGTTTCTGCGAGTTCTTTTTTCCATGCCACGAGAATGCTTTCACTCTCTCGGCGCAAGTTTATGGCTTCCGTCTCCGCTGATGAATCACACGAATGAAAGCTCACATTAAAACCATTCACCGGATCGCCAGTTACCACCGTTGCTGATTTTGTCCTCACCGCATCTTCGGACGTGGCATAAGCACTGCTCGTAGTGTCATGCACATCTTTGTAAATGTTTTCCAAATCCGTCTGATTTTTGCTCGTCACATTATTCAAATTTGTTTGCGCATCTGCCAGGCTCTGCTTCGTATTGTTAACTTTGGTTTGAGCAAGTTGAACTTCTTCGCTTCTCGTTCCGCGATTTACTTCCTCAAGCCGTACTTGCTCGGCATCCAATGCCGCTTGGTACTGTTGTAACTGAGCCCGCGCCACAGCAACTCCCGCCTGTGCCTGATTGAATTGTGCCGAGAGATCTTCTACGTTTAAATCCATTAAAATTTGGCCGGCATGGACCTGGTCGCCAATTTTGGCATAGTGATGAGAAATTTTTCCGCCGCGTTCAAACGCCAGAGAAACTTCTTGGGTGGGCTTGAGCCGTCCCGTTACATTCACTTCTTGCACAATGTCGCCGCGCGCAACTTTTACCAGTTCCAAGGCTGGTTTTTTGCCGCGTCCAAAAACCATGGGGCCAAAGATTATGGCTATCAAGAGCCCTCCAAGGACCCAGCGCACGGTTCGTTTTTTGAGGAATGAAGTCATAGGGATGATAGGGGTAGAGTTTTACCAGAAAGCGGCAAGATAGCAAATTGGCGTGTGATAAAAAATATGTTATAATCAACCAATGTTTATATTTTCACAATGCGGTCGTTATATCTGGCGCAACTTAGATGGCGAGAATTTTGAACCATACGTCAAAAACGAAGTGAGAAAACTTTTGGCGCAAGTCACGATGCCAGGATCCACGAAGCCTCCGGAAAAAAGTGAAATTAAAAAACCGTCCATCGTCAGCCGTAAAGAATGGAGTGCGCGACCGCTCAAGGAAGGCGCTGATGTGCTGGAATATACAGGTGATTTAAAAAAAATACTCACTCATATTGTTGTTCACGAGACTGCTTTTGCGGACAGGCCGGGGCCGCGACACATCCAGGATTATCAAATGGATAGAATGGGTTACGATGATATGGCGTATCATTTTTTTATTGATAAAGACGGAAAAATTTATGAAGGCAGAGATATTCACCTGATGGGTTCCCACGCCGGTCAAACAAAAGAGGCAAATGAACTGGCCAAGGCTATTCGGGCGGGAACCGTTACCGACCGAACGATTCCTCAGGCGCGAGCTATGGATCCTGATTTTGGGACGATCGGCGTTGTGCTGGACGGCCGTTTTGATAATTCGGTGCAAGTACCAAGTCCGCAACAGCTCATCGCGCTTAAATCGCTCTTGAAATATTTGAAACAGGAATACGAAATTCCCGGCGAAAATATCATCACCCATGACCACGTGAAGCCTGATATTGTTGAGCGGCGCGGGCTGACTTTTTTGGAGGGCACGGAAACCGAGTGTCCGGGGTTGCCGGTAAGCCAAGCGCTGGCGGCTATGAAGCCAGATTTTTCGCCGGATTCGCCGGCGGCAGTTCAAAAAAAATTGCCGCAGACATTGCCGCCTTCTCATGAATAGGCCAGATACGCCGTTACCAAATAGAGCAGAATAATGGCTACTCCAATATACGTTCCAAGGGATTTGAGCCCTCGCTGTTTGGCGATTTTTAAGTACCAAAAGAGTTCTCCAAAAAGCGCAAGGAAGGTTGCCGCTAACAAAAAATATCCGGGTGCTGTTTTGAGTGCGGCAGGGTTCATCGTGAGAAAATGAAAAATGATTCCCCAATAAGCAAGGTAGACAAAACGATGAATGAACTTCCACACTTTTGGCGTCAGTTTTACCATGGCGTAATCCGTGGAAGTGATCGTCATGATGAGCAAAATGGGAAAGGCAATGACGCTGAAAATAACGGGATTGGCGAATGGATTCCAAGAAAAAAATATGAGCGCAAAATTATAATGCAGAAAATAATGAAGGACGCTTGCAATATGAAAACATCCAAATAAAAAACCGCTCACACCCAAGTATCTCCGAATGCGCCAATGAATGGCCCAGCGCGGAACCCATTTAAGAAAAAAGAGAAGATGCCAAGCATTTTCCAATGGGAAGGTCTTTGAAGCGTTGCGATCGGTTGAGTTGTTGCCGGCGCGGGATTGGTCCACAAATTAGGATTTGGATCCATCAGGATTTTTTCCACTCCGCATTGGTCTTCTGAATTTTCCCTTTTTGATCCATACTGTGAGCATATTATGAATTTTCCTGTTTTGCTTCCGCCGAAATTTTTAGAAACAGCCGCCCAGCTGAATATTTTTCCGGCGGATATTGATGAGCAGTTTATTCGCGGAGGTGGACACGGAGGCCAAAAAATGAACAAGACTTCCAGCTGCGTGCTGCTGAGGCATCGGCCTACCGGCATTGAAGTGCGATGCCAGGCTTTTCGGGAGCAGAGCAAGAATCGCGTGAAAGCTTATGAGCTCCTCATTTTAAAAATTGAAGATAAGGTGAAAGGCCACGAGTCAGAAAAATCCAAAAAAATTTTTAAACTGCGCAAGCAAAAGAACAAGCGGAGTAAACGCTCCCGCGAAAAAATGCTGGAAATCAAACGCCGCCGCAGTGAGATTAAAGGTATGAGGCGTCCGCCAACGCTAGGGAACCTATGAATATTCAGGATTACGATTATGTTCTTCCGCCGGAGCTTATTGCTCAGGTTCCAGAAAGTCCGCGCGATGCGTCACGGCTTTTTGTTTATGATACGGTGCGAGATCAAATTATTTTTGATCAGTTTCGGAATGTGGATAAGTACCTTCCCTCGGATTCTTTTCTCGTTTTGAATTCGACCAAGGTTGTGCCGGCGCGCCTGATGGTGAAAAAAGAAACAGGAGGTAAGGCCGAATTACTTTTGTTAGTGAATGAGTGGCGTGCCGGCGATTCTTTTATTAAAACTTTAAGTGATCGCAAGCTTACCGTCGGCCAAAAAATCTTCATTCACAAACAGTTGGGCTTCCAAATCGCCGGACAGGATGAAAAAGTTTTTTTATTAAAACCAAATTTTCCATGGAAGGATCTTCATAAAATCCTCATGCAATATGGAACCACGCCTATTCCTAAGTACATCCGCCATTCGCCGCTTAAGGAAGCTCAGTTGCGCCAAAAATATCAAACGGTGTTTGCTCGCAAGGCCGGTTCGACCGCTGCTCCAACGGCTTCGCTCCATTTTACCAAAAGTGTTTTTACCAAGTTGGCAAAAAAAGGAATCCCGCACCTCTTTGTAACGCTTCATGTCGGCCTAGGGACTTTTTCTCCAGTCACCGAAGAAAATTTTTCCAAGAAAAAATTATGGAATGAGTATTTTGATATCGCCAAAACATCAGCTCGTAACATCCGCTCATTTAAAAAATCTGGAAAAAAACTCATTGCCGTTGGCACTACGGCGGTTCGCACCCTCGAGTCCGCCGCCAAAGGAAAAGAGCACGCCACCGATCTTTTTATTTTTCCGCCGTATTCATTTAAAGCCGTGGATGGCCTTATTACCAACTTCCACATCCCCAAATCCTCACTCATGATGCTGGTGGATGCTTTTTTGCAGCATAAAAAAGCAAAGCGAAACATTCGCGAGCTCTATCAAGTCGCCATTCAAAATCAATTTCGCTTCTATTCTTTTGGGGACGCGATGCTGATTCTCTAAGTCCATTTCGGGGCCACCGTTATAAATGCCGAAGGGGTTAAAAATAACCTTTCTTTTTGGCTTGCCCAGGCATAGTTGACAAATTAGCTAAAATCTGTATAATTCACCTCTTTATCTGATAACAAGCTGAGTTCAGGCCGAGAGCCGCGGCTCGGCTAAGCAACAACGCGCCAAAGGCGCACAATTATGCTTAAGAAAGCCATTATCTCGATGTTCTTACCTGTTGTTTTAGCTGCTACCTGGGTACCTGTAGCGCAGGCTGCATCTTCAGATTGGAATCAGGTAGAAGTTGCTGAATTTGAAGCCACGAAGGGAGACTATGTGATGGCTGATCTTAAAAACAGCACGGGTTACCTGTTAAATGATGAGACCAAGACGTATGCCTCTTTCCCTCTTTTGTCGGGCCAAAAACGAAAGGTGTACTACCTTGGCCGTTCCTACTTTGCCGCTACGCCAGAGCAAACTTGGATAGTGCGAGAGTTGGCAATTCAAAGCGACCGTGTAACATTTTCTAAGAGTGGTGAGTTTTTGCGCTTGTATGATGGTGAGAAACGCACGTCTTACGGCATCCATGGTAATAAATATTTCCAGACTATGACTTCTCGCGAGAATAAGTATGTAAGTATGGGTTGCATCCTTGTGGCTGATGATGTTCTCGACATTATTCAAAATAGCTTTGATGCCGATGAAAAAGAGATGAGGGTGATTACGACGAGTGATGAGACGACGTTGCCGTTTTATGAAGAGTAAGTGGCGATAAAAATTTTGTGATACACTCGCTGCGTGAATCTATTTTTGAGGCTTTTTATTTTGAGTCTCGTGTTTGTGCAAGGCATTGGTATTGCCAAGGCCGTTCCGCCGCCGGATTTTCTTTTTAATGTTGGGTCGCAAATCATTCAGGCGTTTTCACTGGGAGTGCTTTTTCTTTCGGCCATTTCAGCATCGGTGTGGCAGTTTGCCAAAGGGTATTTTGCCGGCATTCGTCACAAAAAATGGATTGGAGCGGGAATCATTCTTTTGATTATTTCGGTTTCTGTAGCCGGTGCTTACATTTATGGCCAGTATGAGCAAGATAAAGCGTATAAAGATTGGGTGGAAGAGAGCAAGGAGCAGGGCAAAGATCTTCCAGCAACGGATACTTCGTTAGATCGGCTTAAAATCAATAATGAGTCTTCTTCGCCGCAAGTTGAGCTTGAAACTGAGCGACTTCCAGAAAATAAATACGTCCAATTTATTAAGCAGTATTATGATTTTTTGGGAAATGGGAAAATTGCCGAGGCGTATGCGGTTTCTAAGAAATCTGTTTCGCTGGAGACCTATAAAAGCTGGTATAAAAATGTGACGGATGTTGAAGTCGATGAAGTGCAAGCCATTAATGATCACAAATATTCTTTGCAGCTGACACTGAAAGAAGGTGACAGAGCTACGCGATATGCGGTGCTTATGGTTTTGAAGGAAGACTTCGCGAATCTTTCAGTGCTGGAATCGCAGGTACGTTTGTTGTCTACAGAAGCCGCTTCACCTACTTCGTCAGTTTCACCGGCGCCAAAGGTAAAAATTCTGCAGGAAGAAGCTCAGAATGACACCGGTTTTTTTGAGCAGAATAAGAATTTGGCGCTGGCGATAAGTAATGGTGATTTTCAGCAAGTGCTGGATTCGCAACCGTCACCCTATATTTTGGATGCACGCGAAGATGAGGAGTACGAAATTGGAAATTTTCCCGGTAGCCATCACATTCGTTTTGCTGATTTAATGGCGGGTGAGTGGATCTCGCTCCCTACGGATAAAGCGATTTATGTTTTTTGTTGGTCGGGTATTCGTGGACGTGAAGTGGCGGAGTTTTTGCGCTCTAAGAAAATTTTGAGCCGGTATATACAAAATGGCGCATATGACTGGGTTACCAAAGGCGGGCTTTGGGATGGTGGCATTGAATTTCTCTCTAAATATAAAGGTGAACAGTACAAGCGCCTATTTACGCTGAGTGAGCTCAAGAAAAAAATGGCCGAGTGGGTTTTTATTGTGGATTCGCGTAATAGCGGGAGGTGGATGGCTTGGGATATTCCGGGAAGCGTAAATATTCCCATTATTTACACGCCACGCAGTAAATTTGATGATGCATTTTCTCAGGTTCCAAAAGGGAAAGCGGTCATTACGGTGTGCGATGATTTTGTAAGTTGTTTTGACGCCAAGGTAGTGGGCGTCAAATTAGAAAAAGAAGGACATGAGTTTTTGGGACGTTACAATAATCCGTGGGAGTATCGTGACGATGAATGATGCTTGTTTTTCCTCAACAACTTGGCGAGTTTGAAGCGGAGGTAGGTGCTAAGACAAAGAATCTGGGAGTTTTGTTAAAACATGGTTTTTGTGTGCCAAAATTTGTGGCGGTTCCAACAAGTGTGGTGAAAAAATTTATTTCGAGTGAGGGGAAAATAAATGAAGGAGAGATCCTGCATCTTATTGATGAGCTTGGGAAAAATTTTAAATGTCAAAGTTATGCGGTTCGCTCCAGTGCGCTTATAGAGGACTCTCGCGAGTATTCCTTTGCTGGTCAGTTTGAAACGAAAATTGCGCAGCCGCTGGACAAAGTTGAGCAGGCAACTCAGGATATTTTGCGCCAAGCCCATAAGCAACTTCATGGTCGCATGGAAAAGTTTTCTCTCATTATTCAGGAATATATTGAGGCTGATTTTTCCGGAATTTGTTTTACGCGCCATCCCGTGCAGGGGCGCGAGATGATTTTTGAGTTCCATCGCGGGAGAGGGGAGGAGGTGGTGAGTGGGAGAGTTACGCCTGAGCGCTTGAGCTTTTATTGGAATCAGTCTGACGTGCAAATCCCATTGCTGGGTGGGGCAAATTTTGATGACTTTAAAAAGATAGAGGCGATTTTTGGATCAGCACAAGATATTGAGTGGTGCATTCAAAACGGCCAGTGGTATTTTTTGCAGTCGCGAAGCATTACTACCAAGACGGATGAGGAGTATGCGCGGGATATTTTTTTAGATAGTGCGCTGCCAAAAAATAAAAAATTTTTCTTTGAGAAGACGGAAATTTCTGAAATTGCACCGCGACCCACATCACCAACTCTTGCCTTGCTTAAGGCTATTTATGGGGAGGGAGGGCCGGTGAAAAATGTTTATGCGCGTTATGGAGTGACGTATCAATCGGCTGATTTTTTACGAATAGTGGGAGATGAACTTTACATGGATCGTGAGCAAGAAATAAAAACACTGCTGCCGGCCTTTAGTTATCTTTCTAAAAATGATTTTGCGCCGCATTTTATTTTCGGGAGAGGTTTTTGGAGGACCATAAAGAATCTTTGGGCGCTGCAGAAAATCTCAATGGCTCGATTGCAAAAACTCCAGGAGGAGTTGCGCCAAAAACTTTCTACTAAAACGCCGGGCACTGAATCTTTTGAAAAAGCACACGAGGATTTTTTAAAAGATTATGAGACTATTTTTGAAATAAACCTTTTGGCGCAAAAAGCCGTAAAACGGCTTGAGCAAGGCGTTAAAAAAGAGACTATTTCAGCCAGTGCCATTTTGAGTGAACCCTTTGATGCTCAAATTGATTTCTCGGATGAAGGATTTGTTGGCAATGCATTGGAGATTGCCGATGAGACACCGTTTGGGAGAGCTAAGGCGCCGCCGCCAGCTTCTCGTAAGGTGCGGGAATGGTTGGCTAGGCTTCCGGCGTGGAGGAGTAAATACTTTTTACCCATAGTGGCGGCGGCGCAGCAGCTCAACGCCATGCGGGAATTTGGCCGCTGCCTCACGGTAAAAAATGTGAGCCGGTTAAGACGCGCACTCCATCACAAGTCAAAAAAACTGGAATCCTATGATCCTCATGCAGCGGCCAAATTCCCGCCAAGTCTTACATGGAAGCCGTTCATCTTTGAAAATCAAAAACTCGTCGGTGTTTCTGGCGGAAAAGCCCAAGGAAAACTCATCAGGCTAGAGCAGCTCAACGCTTCGAGTGCAGGCGATTTTATTCTTTATACCGACATGCTCACCCCAGATCTCACCCAGTATTTTGGAAAAATTTGTGGAATACTTTCTCAAAGCGGCGGCCTGCTTTCTCATTTAGCAATTATGGCTCGAGAACAGCATATACCGGTGATTGTCGGAGTGAGTTTAATCCAGCAAAAAATAGCACTGGGTGAAATGGTAGAAATGAATGGCGATACCGGCAATCTCAGGAAATTATAATTCCCGTCCAGGAACTTCCAGAATTTGAAAGGCATGCCTGGTAAGTTCCAGGAATTTTTTCATTTCTGCTTGAGGAATTGCCAGCGTGGCGGTATTCACCAAAGGGTGACACTGCAACAGCTGCCCATCCCAGAGATTTTTATCAATGATCACCTCCACTTTGTGATCCTTATCATTCATCAACCCAAAAAGCGTCACCGAGCCGGGCTCAACTCCCAAAAACTGCTTAAGCCGCTCGGGTGAGGCAAAACTCAACTTAGAAACTCCCAGCAAATCTTTTAATTTTTTCAAATCGGCGCTTTTGTCATGCCCTACGCTTACAAGAAAATGCCGCCCGCCATTTTTGTCCCGTAAAAATAAGTTCTTCGTTGGATTCCCCGGCATATCCGGGCATAGTTTTTCCGACTCTTCACACGTAAACACCGCTGGATGATCAAACCGCTCATAAGTGATGCCGTGTTCCTGCAAAAAAGAATATATATCTGACATAGGAGAGGGGAGTATGGCCGCGGCCAGACTCAGTAAAATTATTAGAATTGTGTAAAATATAGCATGAGATGGAATCAAAGCATGAAATTGCCGGGGTGCGACCCAATCCTACTTACGATCAAGTATGCACTGGTGTTACCGACCATGCCGAAGTAATCCAAATCACATTTGATACGAATCGTAAGCAGCCTTACTGCTAGTTTGTGATCTCGCCAAAAATGGCCAAGTTCATGAAGCAGTATGGACATCTCTTAAAAACGTCTTCCTTTAAATCCAGAATGTCCTCCGCGTGAAGAGTGGCCGGATGGCTTTCCTCCGCCTCCATAGCGCCATTTTGGCCTTTGTGGAGCATCTTGTGTCATGGGCGGAGCCGGGCGATCCGGAGGAAGTTCTGGAAGTTTAGAAACACGCAAAGCAGCGCGAATGAGTTTTTCAATATGGCGGATTTTGTGGCTCTGGTCTGGCGTCGCAAACGTAATGGCGCGGCCAGATTCCCCGGCGCGTCCAGTACGGCCAATGCGGTGAACGTAATCCTCGGCAGCTTCCGGAACATCATAATTAATGACGAGCTCAATACCTTTTACATCAATGCCGCGTGCGGCAATATCGGTGGCCACCAAGACGCGGTATCGTCCGGTTTGAAAGCCAGAAAGGGCTTCCCTTCGCTGTGCCAACGAACGGTTAGAATGAATTTCTGCAGCCGAAACCCCGATGTGTTTTAACGTCGTGCAAATTCTTTTGGCGCCGAACTTGGTGCGAGTGAAAACCAAAACGGTTCCACGATACTGAGTCAAAAGAGCTTCCAGCAAGCGATTTTTTTGATTGGCTTTAATAATAAACACTTCCTGTTCCACGCGCTGTGCCGTGGTTCCAGACCTCGCAATCTCCACACGAATGGGCAACTTCATGTGTGCCGTGGCTATTCTCACAATGTCATCCGGCATGGTGGCCGAAAAAAGCATGGTCTGGCGTTCTTTGGGAACGGCGTTCAAAATTTGCTTTATCTGTGGGGCAAATCCCATGTCCAACATGCGATCGGCTTCGTCTAAAACCAAAATGATCACGCCGTGTAAAGAGAGCGTCCTCTGTTTAAGGTGGTCAATAATACGGCCAGGCGTACCAATAATAATGCGAGGTTTTCCACGAAGCTCGCGAATTTGCTGTCCCATAGAGCTGCCACCAATAATAACGGTGCTGCGGAGTCCAAAAGGCGGCGCAATTTTTCTCACGACTTCCTCCACCTGCAGGGCTAGTTCGCGCGTTGGAAGAATGACGAGGGCATCGCCTTTTAGGTTGGCAAGCCGCTGAACAATCGGCACGGCAAACGCCAGTGTTTTACCCGTTCCCGTCTGCGCAATTCCAATAATATCTTTGCCTTCCAATCCCACCGGAATAGCTTTGTGCTGAATAGGCGTCGGCGTGGAAAATTTGAGTTTATCTAAAATATCCAAAATTTTTGGTGCGATTCCCAGGCCCGAAAAATTGAGGGCAAGGGGTGTCTTTCCTTGAAGAGATGAGGAGTCCATGGCGCCTATTATACATTGATTTGGGATGTATAATGCGAGAAATGCTTTCTCTCCATAATTTTAAAAATTTTTTCGACCGCCATGACATCCTCATTTTATGTTTTTTATTCCTGTTAGGCGGAGTTCTACGCTTCCTTTTTATCGCCGATATTCCGTGCGGCATTTTTCCTGATCAAGCCAGCCACGGTCTGGATGCGCTTCGTTTTTCGCATGGTCATATCTCACCTGTGTACGGCACCAATGAAGGGCTTTTTATTTACCTTGTGGCGCTCAGCCATTTCTTTTTTGGTACGGGGATGTGGCAGCTTTTTGTTGTTTCGGCAGGTATCGGGACGGCTACCATCGCCACCACGTATCTTGCGGTAAAAGCCTATTTTGGAAGAAAAACGGCTTCCATTACTGGTTTTCTATTAGCCGTATCGAGCTGGCATATCGCCTTATCTCGCAACGGATTTAGAGCCATCCTTATTCCTTTCATCATCACGCTTTTAGTTTTTTTCTTCCACAAATTGCTCACCGCCATCACAGAGAAGCAAAGAATCAAATATTATTCATTGGTCGGTTTTATTTTTGCCCTGGGATTTTATACCTACAACGCCTATGTGCTTTTTGCCGTCGCCGTTTTTTTGCTCACCATTTTTTATGGAATCCTCCATCGCAAAAAAATCGGATTATATATTCGTACCAATAAAAAACCACTCATAGCCGCGCTTGCCGTTTTTTGCGTGGTGATTTTGCCTTTGGTTTTATTCATCGTTCTTTTTCCAAGCAAATATTTTGGCCGAGCAAGTCAAGTTTCTATTTTTACTCAAATGAATGGCGCGGCCAATATCGCCGCTTTTATCATTCACAATTTTTGGGATACGTTCATTGGGATTTTTACGCAGGGCGATCTCAACTGGCGGCATAATCCGGCTGGCAAGCCGTTACTCTTCCCTTTATTGACGCCTTTTTTTGCGAGTGGACTGATCTATGCATTTTTCCGTTGGAAAAAATATGCACCTCTGCTCATTATTTTTTTCATGATGATGATTCCGGCAGCCATTACTAAAGATGGTGTGCCTCCGCATTCCCTCCGCCTTATCGGAATCATTCCTGCAGTATTTATTTTTCCGGCCATAACGTTGGCTTATCTCTTGGAATATCCAAAATCAAAAGCTCTTAAAATTGGAAGCACCGTTTTGGTGGGCGTGATTTTAGCGGCGGCCGCATGGTCAGGTTACCGCGATTATTTTGGAGTTGCCCCAGTTTCTCAGCATTATTATGACGATTTTCGCTGCGATTTACCAAAAGCCGCCAGTTATCTTCGTCAGCATAATGGTGAAAATTTTATAATTATAAGCGATAATTTTTCATATCAAAGTTTAAAATATTTACTGTATCCAGTGCAGGTTGGGTACATCACGCCGGAGGTTTTTCTGGCCAGCACGCGAAAATGGTTGGATGAAGAATACGCTTTTGTAGTGCCATTTTCCTACAGTGAAAAATACGAGGAAATGCTCAAGTTCTTGAGGCAGCATTATAAAGCAGAATTTTTTACAGGACCTTTTGGCGGTGTGGATTTTTCTATTTTTCGTTCCAAGCCTTAATTGGCATGTACCCTAAAGATGCGATCATCCTTGGAATTCGGGACTCCTCGCCCATCGCGATTGGAGGTGGAAAAATAGATGGAACCATCAGGACTTTCAACTACTTCGCGAATTCTGCCAAAGCGAACATTCCCCAGTTTTTCCCAGTAAGTGACTTTATCACCATTGGCATGATCAAGAACCACTCTCACGATTCCTTCGCCACGAAGCGCACCGAAGAAAAGGTTATTGGCAAATTGCGGGAATAATTTACCTGAATAAATCAGCAGAGAACCGGGTGCTTCCGCGGGTGTAAAAAGTATAATTGGCGCCACCGTTCCTTCTTTTTTATTCTCGTGCGATACCAACGGCCAGCCGTAATTGCCGCCTTTCATAATGTGATTGATCTCATCGCCGCCCTCTGGCCCGTCAAACCCCGAAGGTCCGTGCTCGCTGGAATACATTTCTTTGGCTTTAAGCCAAGCGATGCCTTGCGGATTGCGATGCCCGTAACTCCAAATAGGACTGTCTTTGAATGGATTATCCGCCGGAACAGTTCCATCTTTATTGATGCGCAAAATTTTGCCGCCTAGCGATTTGAGGTCTTGTGCCAGCGCACCGTTGGTGGCTTCGCCGGTAGTGATATAGAGTTTGCCGTCCGGCCCAAAAGCCATGCGGCATCCCGCGTGATACTGCGCCGCCGGAATCCCATCCAGAATTATTTTTTCATCAATCAACTGGCTCCCGCCATCGCGAAATCTCAGGATTTTCACCGCCATCCCGTCATCTTTTTTGTAAGCCAGCGACACATATATAAATCGGCTCTGATCGTACTCCGGATCCAGCACCACGCTCATGAGTCCTTCTTCCCCAACCGTAGAAACCTCAGGAAAAACGTGAAGAGGCTGCGGCAAAAGAACTTCATTTTGGATTACGCGCAGCCGTCCTGGCCGCTCCGTTACAAGCATACGATCCTCTGAAGTAAACGCGATGCTCCATGGAACTTCCAGTCCGCTTGCAACTTCTTCAACCACCATTCTCTGGACTCCTTCTCTTGGTTTTAATGTCCACCATGCGACCATCGCCAGAAGGGAAATCGCTATAATAATGCATATTTTTTTCATGCTCCTATTATATATCAGGATGAGGTAATATCTCATTGATGGACTTGTTTGAGACCAAAAAAGCGCTACGGGACCACCTTACCAGCCTTACCAAAGAGTTGGTTCGTTTCCCCTCGCACGTCAATGAGCCGCTTAAAATTTTTGAGCTCATTGAATTTATTAAATCCTATTTTGAAAAAGAAAAAGTAGTGGCGAATATGCATGTTTTTGGAGGATTGCCGTCGCTTGTTATTACCACTGAAGAAACAAAATCTCCCCGCATTCTTTTATCGGGTCATATTGATGTGGTACCCAGTTCAACGCGATACATTACGGAAGAGGAAGATGGCTGGCTCTTTGGAAGCGGCGCCATGGATATGAAGGGTGGCGTGGCCGTGATGATGGCCTTAATGAAGCACTGGAGCCGACAAGAAAAGCCGCCGTCGCTTGGCATTATGATTACGAGCGACGAAGAAATCGGCAGTGATAACGGAACCACTCCGCTGCTGGAACAGGAAGGCTATCGCGCGGATTTTGTCCTTATTAATGAAGGACGGTACGCTTACGATATTGTGACGCGGGAAAAGGGGATTCTTCTCGTCAATTTAGTGACGACAGGCGAGTTTATTCACAGTGCTTACCCTTGGAGAGCCAAAAATTCCATTGAAGAACTTATGAAAGCTTTACTGGAAATCAAAAAGATTTTTCCGCCGCCGTCGGATGCCTGGGTACCCACATGTAGCGTGACGATTATTCGCGGGGGAGAGGAGACCAATACCATTCCTGGGCGTGCAGAAGCCGTTTTAAACATCCGGCTCACGGGCGGCAAGCGTTGGTGCGAGGAGGCGGTGCTCAAAAAAATAAAAAAATGTTTGCCAAAAAATATTGAAATTGCCGAGGCAAATTATGGGGAAGTATTTTTGTCGGATGAGCGGAATCCTTACATCCGCTCGCTGCGTAAAGTGGCACGCAAGGTGCTTAAAAACCCCGTTTCGTTTGGAGAAAATCACGGAGCTTCCGATGCCAGAATTTTTATGAAACATGGCATTACCACGGCGGTGCTTGGGCCGGTCGGCAAAAATCATCACACGCCGCTTGAGGCCGTAGATATTGAAAGTCTGGTTACTCATTTTGAGGTCCTTAAGAAATTTATTGCCGAAGAGAGTAGATCGCTGCAAAAAAGCCAGGTGGAAATTCTCAAAACCTAATGTACACTTTTCCTATGCGCCGTTTCATTTCCATCTTTTTTATTATTCTTTCTTTTGTTGGATTTGCCAGCGCTCGTAGCGATGCTCGTGATGATGTGGAGTTTTACCGCGCTCGTGTGGTAGAAGTTCTTGCCGAAGGGACGCAGGATGCTGCCGGATTTGAGCAGCCGTACCAGCGTTTGGAGGTGGAAATTCTAAGCGGATCAGAAAAAGGGAAAAAGTTGAAGGTGGAGTATGGCGGCGTCAATAGTATTAATGAGGATCAGAAAATGAAAAAAGGGGATGATGTCGTCCTCAGCAAAGCTGAAGTCATGGGAAGTTCCGTTTATGGCGTGAATGATAAGTATCGTCTGACGCCGCTTTTGTGGATTGCGTTAGTATTTCTTGCCGTCGCCATTATTTTTGGAAGGATAAAAGGATTTACCTCTGTCATCGGAATGATTTTTAGTCTGCTATTCCTGATTAAATTTACCATTCCTCAAATTTTAGATGGGAAAGATCCGCTGACGATGTGTTTGTTGGCTGCCTTTTTTATTGGAATTGTTTCCATTTATCTGGCTCATGGTTTCAACAAGAGGACCACTATCGCCTTGGGGAGTACCGTTATTACCTTAGGAATTGCTGCTTTTTTGGCAATATGGGCGGTGGCTTTTGCCAAACTTTCGGGAGCTTCCAGCGAGGAGGTGTGGTTTTTGCAACTGGAGGGGCTTGAAAATCTTGACCCTCGAGGGCTTTTATTGGGCGGAATGATTATCGGTATTTTGGGCATTTTAGACGATATCACTACGGCGCAAGTGGCGGTGGTGGATGAGCTTCATCAAGCCAATCCGGGATTTTCGGTCTCGCACCTTTATAAAAAAGGCCTTTCGGTTGGGCAGGAGCATATTGCCGCGCTTATAAATACCTTAGTTTTGGCTTATGCCGGCGTCTCTTTGCCTCTTCTCTTGCTCTTCGCTCTCGATCAGCATGAGCCGTGGTGGGTGACGCTCAATAGCGAGTTTCTTGCCGAAGAAGTGGTGCGTACGTTAGTGGGAAGTATGGCCCTGGTATTTGCCGTACCCATTTCCACTTTCTTGGCCGCCGCTTTCTACAAGCGCAAAAAGAGTTGACGCTTTTGGTTTTGTTAAATACAATAAAATTGCAATTAGATTTTGTCATATTTTTTTATGAAAAAAAGTATTTTCCCATCACTCATTTTTATTCTGATGCTTGCGGGTTGTGGCGCACAAACAGCTTCAGAAAGCCAAAAAATC
Source organism: Patescibacteria group bacterium (assembly GCA_038062615.1). Classification (GTDB taxonomy): domain Bacteria; phylum Patescibacteriota; class Gracilibacteria; order UBA1369; family UM-FILTER-53-11; genus JBBTWV01. The sequence continues at coordinate 24,802 of JBBTWV010000096.1, forward strand.
AATATAGTGGCTAGTTTTTATCCTTGGTATGAAATCGCGGTGCGTGTTGGAGGTGATTTGGTGAAAGTAACAAACCTTACTCCCGCCGGCGCCGAACCTCACGATTATGAGCCGACTCCGCAAGATATTATTGCCCTCAAAAAAGCGCGGCTTGTTATTTTTAACGGAGCGGGACTGGAGCCGTGGGCCGAGAAACTTATTCCGCAGTTAGAAAAAGATGGCGCAACGACTTTTAATGCGTCCCAAAACTTTGGTGACCTCCTGCACTCCACGGATTCCCAGGAAAATTATTCCGGTCTTGATCCTCACCTCTGGCTTGACCCTTTGTCTTATAAAGACGCGGTGCAAATGGTGACGCAAAAGTTGGCCAGCCTGGATCCGGCTCAAAAAGGTGTCTACGAAAAAAACGCTCAAAAATACATGCAAGAAATTGATGGAGTGCATGCTGATTTTGAGCGTGGTCTTAAAGTATGTAAGTTCCGTTCTTTTGTTACCAACCATGCCGCTTTTGCCTACTTGGCACGCCGATACAACCTTACGATGGTTCCCATTGCTGGACTTTCACCCGATGCCGAGCCATCTCCGCGAGAATTGGCTAATTTGGCAACAGATGTAAAAAAGTTGGGAGTGAAGTATATTTTGGTTGAAACTTTGGTAAGCCCCAAAGTGGCGGAGGTTCTGGCCAAAGAAGTCGGTGCACAAACTTTGGAACTGAATCCGCTGGAAGGTCTTACGCCTGAGCAAATAAGCGACGGGAAAAATTATATTTCGGTTATGAAAGAAAATTTGGAACATCTCAAAACGGCCCTTGAATGCCCTTAGAATGATATATGAGTAAAACTCCCATTATTGAAATCCAGCATCTTTCATTTTCTTATTGGGGGAGCCATCAAGCTCTCAAAAATATTAATCTCACCATTTACGAAGGCGATTTTGTAGGACTAATTGGCCCAAACGGAGGAGGCAAATCCACGCTCCTCAAACTTATTTTAGGAATTTTGCCGCTTCAGCACGGATCCATAAAATTATTTGGTAAGGACATAAAAAATTTTAAACACTGGAGCTGCGTTGGATATGTCGCCCAGACTTCGTTGCATTTTGATCGCCAGTTTCCTGCCACCGTCCGCGAGATTGTGGCCATGGGGCGGGTGTCGGATAAGGGCTTATTTAAGCCGCTGAGGGCTTCTGATGAAGAAATTATCAAGCGGTCGCTGAGTGAAGTTGGCATGCTCCAATATAAAGATGTTCCGCTCCATGATCTTTCTGGAGGGCAGCAACAGCGTATTTTTATTGCACGCGCCTTGGCCAGCAATCCTTGCGTTCTTATTTTGGATGAACCCACCATTGGTATTGATATACATGCACAAGAGCAGTTCTATGCGCTTCTGCAAAAACTGCGCGAAAGCCGCAAGATGACGATTATTTTTGTGTCGCATGATATTGATGTGGTGGCGTCGCAGGCCAATATTTTTGCCTGTGTGAATGAAGAGCTGGTGTATCACGGGGAGCCGCAGGACTTTATTAAGGAAGATTATATAGAAAAATTGTACGGAAAAAATATGCGCCATATTTTTCATGGCCACTAGCTCACTTGTACTATGCTTGAGATTTTCCAATATGACTTCATGATTCGCGCGTTCATCGTGGGGATGGCCATCGCGTTAATGGCACCCATGATCGGCACATTTTTGGTGATGCGAAAGCTCTCTCTCTTTGCCGATTCCTTAGCGCACGTGGCGTTTGCCGGTGTGGCCATTGGCGTTATTACCGGTATCTACCCTGTACTGTCTGCCATTATTACGTGCATTGTTGCCTCTATTCTCATAGAAAAACTCCGCACCAGCGGAAAAATTTACAGCGATGCGGTTCTCTCGCTCTTTCTCTCTGGCAGTTTGGCTATCGCGCTGGTGCTTATAAGCCTTGCCCACGGGCTCAATGTGAATCTATTGAACTATCTTTTTGGGAGCGTGACCGCGGTGGAGCAAAGCGATCTCTATATCATTG
>JBBTWV010000097.1:0-5151 GCA_038062615.1 Patescibacteria group bacterium
AACCCGATACACCCCCGCACTGACGTGCGCGGAACTTTCAAGGAGTTATTAGACAATAGACCATGATTGAATTGGATCGCTGATCAAAACTACCTTTTCTTTTTGGCGGGAAGCGTAGCGGCATACGCCACCGTACGCTCAATCCAGCCATACAGATTCTTGTCAGTTTTGTAACCGTCCGGACCAACATACAGAAACCCCTGCATCGGTCGGCCCGTAAAGTCCGTGGGCCGAGTGCCGGGTTTCTTGAGTAAGGCACCCGACTCGTCCGGATGAACGCGGGCAACCAGGTCGTCCTTCAGCACGCCGCAAAACATTTTGCCGTTCAGCAGGAAACAGATGCCGCCAAACATGGCTTTCTCCGTAACCCCCCGCCGGCCTTTCAGCAGGCGGCGGACCCGTTCAGCTAATATTTCGTCGTACGCCATAGGGAACTATCCGCGCGAACAGTTTCATGACAAATACGCGAAATTGTGGCATCCTGTCTTTGATACCTATGATAAAACATTTTTGGGGCAAAGTGAAAAGCTTTTATGATACCCATGAACGGCATCTTGGCATCGGCCTGATGCTGTTTGGATTTGGCGTGGATAATTTGACCTTCAATCGCATTGATTTATTGTTGGACAATTTGATTATCGCTTGGTATTTGCTGGTGGCGCTGGCCTGCATCATCGTCATCAATCTGCATGGCAACGGCCGGTTGCGCCACCCGCTCTTGCAGAAGATTAGCCCCTGGGCGCCCATTCCGATGCAAATTGTGTTTGGCGGCCTGTTTAGCGCGTTTACCGTCATTTACTGGCGAAGCTCTTCGATTTTGACCCGCTGGCCTTTTTTGGCGATTCTCGTGCTGCTTTTGGTCGGGAATGAATTTGCCAAATCCCGCTATGCGAAATTCACGTTTCACGTGACTGTTTTTTATACGGCTGTTTTTTTCTACGCCATTTTGATCGTTCCGGTCATGGTAAAACAAATGGGGCCTTTCATATTCGTGGTCAGCGGACTGGTGAGTCTTCTGGCCATCGCCTTCGTTTTGCTCCTCTTAAAAATATTGACCCCGGACCGCTGGGTGAAAAGTAAACGGCATATCGCCGTCTCGATCACCGGCACTTTTGCCGCATTTAATGTTTTGTATTTTACGAATATTATTCCACCAGTGCCCCTCGCCTTAAAAACTATCGGCGTGTACCACGATTTGCAAACCAAAAATACTGCCTACGACGCGAATGTCGAGCCGCCGCCGTGGTACCAATTTTATTTCGACACCAGTCGGACGTTCCATCGGTACAATAATGAGCGGGTGTATGTTTTCAGCGCGGTGTTTGCGCCCACCAATTTGGCAAACCTTATCTATCACCGTTGGTCCCGATACCATGAGACGACGAAACAATGGACAACGGTGAATATGCTTTCCTACCCCATAATCGGCGGCCGGGACGGCGGCTACCGCGGATTTTCCTATAAACAAAATATCGGGCCCGGATTGTGGCGCGTTGACGTTCTGACCAGACGCAATCAACTGGTCGGCAGAATCAAATTCGCAATCGTTGAATCGCCAACCGTTCCGGTCGTGAAGGCCGTAAAGTTATAAAACCCCCATGGAACTATTCGCGCGAATTAGACCATGGACTATTTCACATATCACAATGCCGAGTGTCAGCTTGCCCTCCCGCTTGTCCCCTTTTGCCTTGAGGAATAGGCAACGATGTAATCGTCAATTTCCTGTTGAGAAAGGTTCTTGTTTAGCTTTCTCCTAATTCTTTCACCAATCTGCCGTACGCGCTCTCGCGTAACACCGATGACCACGCCGACTTCCTGAAGTGTCTTGCCCTCAAGTCGTAGACTTAGGATCTTCTGTTCGCGGGGGGTTAGGAAATCGCCGCGTGCAATCCTTTGTAGTATTTCGTTTGGGTTGGACACGTGGGCCATGGTACTATTCGCGCGAATTAGGGGTTAGAATTAATTACTTCCTTCAGCTCCCAAAATTGTCCATTACCTATTGGCAATAAGCCATTAATCAGCGCATAGGTGCCAGCCCGAGTAGACAGATTTTCGTAGAGTATTTTGAACACCTTTAGCAGATCGGTATCCACCCTGATATAACCTCGCGCCTCCTTGAGAATTGAACCGTCAATCAGATGGCAACGCAAAGCGCTAAGGGTCTTGTCTGGTGCTGCCTTTGCCAATATCGGCAGCGACTCCATAAATCCAAATTCCCAATCAATATCACCGCCAGTTTTCTTGAGTGTTCTATCAATATGGTCCGCAAGCCAGGCCGGGTCAAACTGCAGGTACTTCGCCTGCATCCAAGATCCAAATTTTTGAAGCGCAATTTTATCATTGCAATTCGTGAGCGCCCAATCCCAAAAAAATTTGAGCTTGTCGACGCTAACCTCTGGATGCTCTTTAAGCCATTCCTCCGGCCGGTCTCGGGAGATAACATGCCGACCAATAAACGAAATGAACGCACCGTGCCGCTTTGTATTTGGCGTATTCCAAAATAACTTATACAAAGTAGAATCTAGGTTAAAATCAGCGAAGTGGATATAGGCAAGCGCAAGATGTGTTGCGAGCGCCTCGTCTAGGTCTCCGTGGTACTTGCGCTTTGTGTATTGGTTGGGATCAAACGCAATCGCTCGCGCGTATTCACCCTGGAGATCATCAAAAAGTTCCTTATAGAGACTTGCGGTTAGGTATCCTTCCCATGCTGCAAAGTAAAGATCAATTTTAGCAGATTCTTTTACAAATACTTCGGACAAGCGTTGTACCATCCACGCCTTATCGCGATAGTAAAAAAAGGGTACGTAGTGACCAAACATAAACATGATGGCACCCGTGTTCTCCCGCCTAAGGGCACCCTCATACGCCTCTCGTACATCCAGAGATAGTTTGGACGGCGCCTCCTTTGGGAATTTTTTACTGTCCTGTTGTACAAACTGCAGAAACGCCTGGAACGTGCGGCCGCGGACAGAATTAATGGCAATCGTAAACGGGTCGCTCACCTGATATTCTTCGCCAGGCGGTTTTTCTTTAATTTTTGCTGTCTCAATTTTTTCGTCTTCGGGGGGAGGATCTGGGGACAGGAGTAGGTAGCTAATAATGGTAAAAATATCGTTACGGTGAGTACTGAAATCAATAATCGCCTTACCGCCTTCATCGCGTAAAAGTTCCTGAATAACATCGGCTAGATTCATGTGGACACCAGTCCACCCAACAAGCCACGTGTCAAACTGCTCGCGTTCGCGCGTTTTATGATCGAATGGCTTCACTTTGCCTGATTCCGTGATTGCCTTCCCAAACGACACGAGCGGGCTCCAATCAATGCCCGTCGCTTTCTTATAGTCGGCTTTTACTGCTTCCTGAATACCCCGCAGGAACGAGTACGTATAGTGGGCGTCTAGGCCATCTCTGTCAAAAAACAGCGTTGCGTTGTTTGCATAATCTTGCAAGCGCTCTTTGATGTCATTTTGGAGTCTACCGGCAACTCCTTCGGCATTGATTGGCCGGTGAAAATCCTGTTTTTTATCCATCTTCTGAAGTGCCTCCGGAGTCCACTCCGTCTTGAGTATTTTGACGATTTCGGGCACTGGCTTTTCCCACTCATTTTCACTAGCTGGCGGCGTCCGCGGCTCCACGATTCCGAAGCCACCGCTGACGATAGTCGGTTGAGGAATATGGTTAGGATTGAGATCCCTGCCAAATATCGCTTTGGCACGAGCCTTCTCGTCCAGGGTAAGGTGACCAAAAATCGTCGAAAGAATATCGTAGCCAGGGAGATGGAATCTCTTATTGCCACCAAGGAAATCGAGAATGCGGTTTACATATTCTCGTTTTTCAGCATCCGGGAGTGTGCCAAAACCGATTTTTAGCGCACATTTGTACTCTGCACCACCAGCTATGGGCCGCGGATGATTTTCTGACTCAAATATTCTAAAAAATGCATCCCTAAGTTCTTTCTTAAATACCTCGGGGCATTGGCACCACACGAAGAGACGGAAACGCCACATCGTGCGGGAATCCGGCAGCGGCACAATGTATGCTTCATACAAGCGCCGCACCACGTCCGGCTTATCACGGGAAACGCCTATCACCTTGCTTACAAGGATTTTGGCGGCCGCCGCCAGATCACGTACGTCGTCTCGATGGGAAAGATGCCGCTCGTGTTCAAGTGTGAGCGTAAAAAAATCCACACCATACAGACTGAACATGTCGCCGTACGGAAATATATCATCTTCTTTCTGACTGCCCAAAAGTACGACGGCACCCAATGTTTTCAGGACGAGCGCGAGTGCCGCTTCCGTATTGGCGGCATCTACTTCGACCAGCCTCTCAAATACTTCAGAGCGATGTACGTCATTGAAGTAGAACGGACTCTCACTCATCTGCTCCCGACGCGTTTTATCGACGTCCTCCTTTGGACGAATTGTAAGTACCACCTCAGCGAGAGTAATGATGCTCCCATAATCTTTCGCTGCCGAAAGAGTGTCGAACATCTGCTTGTACTCAAAACCCCATCTGTTGAAGGGTCCCATGAGCCGAATCCATTGTTCGCCACGAATTTTTCCGACCTCACGCGCCAGTTGCGCCGCAGGCAGCTTGCTGCTAATCCATAGAAAGCGGTCTATCACTTCCGGATTGAATGTGTTCGGAGATATGGAAACGTCAAGCATAAAATCAACAACCCGTGCAGAATTCTTCTCCGCCACTCTCGAGAGGTAATCAAGTTCCGGTGTTCTGTACGAGTACCTTGTCGGATCCTCGGATTTTTGTTTAATCACGTCAAGAAAACCTTTGCTCCACAGCCAGTCGAGCCAGAACTCATCCGCGCGTGCGAAGAAGTAGCGCCGCGCATCATCGTTGGTATTCACAACCTCGCGTATATCTATAACTGAAGCCGCTGTAGCACCGGCTTGAATCAGCTCATCTATTTTTTTGTGTAGTTCAATTTGATTCATACGCGATTATCTCGAATTGAACGTGAAAAACTTGTACAGCGCCAAAACAAAATTCGTACAGATCTTGTCAAAATCCTTGATATTAATTGTTGCTAGAACGGGATTTCCAAGTAGAGCTTTTGCCTGGTCCACCGCAATGTCTCTCATGTGATGGAAATCATTAAGAAACTTGCGGTGATCGGATATTGATTTATAT
>JBBTWV010000097.1:5161-5685 GCA_038062615.1 Patescibacteria group bacterium
CTGAAATGCGGCATCAGAGTCCTCTCTCTTTGGCACTGTTTTGAGAAAACGCTGAAAATCCCTCCCGAAATCGCTATCTGCCAGCTCCCGCAAGTCTCCCGCGCAGTGCTCTTTCCAGAGTTCGTCTCTGCTTTTTATTTCTTCGCTCGCGAAGATGTTCTGTGTATTATTAATAATAAAACGTGCCGGCTTCGTCTTTCTAAATCCCCCCATCACCCAAACCAAGTTAATGTTTACGTCAATTACTTTGATAACGGACTCAGGAATGATGGTAAAAGAGTATTCGGACCCTTCCGTTGAAAAACCCTTACCCGCCAATATAGGGTCATCGTTGTTCATATTTTAGATCTCCACCACCTTCATCACTTCGTCGCCGTAGTGGTTGATAACCTTGACGGCGATCCGGCCGCTCGCGGGGCGCGAGTGCGGCGTTTTGGGGTCCCAGCAATACTGGCCCTTCTCCGAAACCCCGGGCGGGGGGACGTCCGGGGCGTCCGTCACCAGCGGAATCTCCTATGTCGTGG
>JBBTWV010000098.1:0-8456 GCA_038062615.1 Patescibacteria group bacterium
GTCTAAATTCTGCATCCGTTCAGAATGCGTGTCCAATATATGGGGTACCTGCCATTAAGATATCGAGAAAAATGAAAAAGGCCTGGAAGTATATGATTTTAAAACTTAATCTTTTTTAGTCAAAGTTGCTTCTTCAATTTTCCCATGACACTTTCTATATTTCCACCCCATAGAATTCTTTCGGGTTAGCTTCATATAGGCATCATTCAAACTAGGGTCAATGTGAGCTCCTCCGTCTTTATCGGCAACATTCAAAACAATCGATTCTCTCGTAAAAGAATTCCGCTCATTATCAATAATTACAACCCTATGCCACCATTCTTCAAAAGGCTTCATGGTTTCACATTCCCTATCTTCTAATTTTGGCATTGCCTTTGAGCCTAATACTGCTAAACCAGCATATGAAGCTATGATGGGTGAATCATTTGAAGGCAAGGGGAAACTGGAATCTAAAAACATTCCGTTTTTCCTGCCTAACTGTCCCAGCAATGACCTAGAGCTAGAAGTATCATGAAGCAAAATACGCAAAGCAATGGCAAGCCTCTTAGCTTCACCCGAGAAACCTTTATCGTAAGCTTCTGCAGACACTTTTAAAAAAACGATTTGTTCATTAAGGTGTCCCTCTAGTTCTTCGGGTGTTTGCTTCGTTGCCATGCAGAAACAATACATGAACTCCTTCCTTATGAGCAATCATAGCGGGAGGTAGGCATGAGCTACCTATTTATGATAGGCCTGCATTTTTGGAGATCAGTAAACAATATTGGAAAGACATTAGCTAGTGGTTCCCTCCCCTACTACAACCCAAAGTGCCTCCTCAAATATCCTCGGACCTGACGTATGGTTGGACTCCCCGCTTTGCCAATAAAGTGCATGAATCGGGATTTATCAAAAGAAGAAATATGCCGGACCTTAATAATGGAATCTACCGATAGTCTGTTTTTATTATCTCTTTCTATAAATACATCCACGCCTGCATGCTTCTCTATCTGAGAGGTAATCGGCAGAACCGTTATATATGGGGAAATTTTTGAAATTTCTTCCTCCTGTATAACAAACCCAGGACGGATATTTTGATACTCATGTCCGACGCTAGGATCAAATTCGACCAAATAAATATCACCAAATGCAAACGGCATATCTACTTAAATGGTTTTAAAGAAAGATAATAATCAACTTCTTCTTTACTGAGTGGCGGGTACTCTTTCATCCAGTCGGAGGCAGCCGTTTGTTCAATCTCCTTATCGCTCGCCTCCTCATGCTGAGGAATATCATCAACCGGCTTAAGCTCAGCGATGGGCTTGCTCTTATAGATGATTAAAAACGACTCGCCCTTTTTAAGTTCACTTCGAACCGTGGGGAATTTTTCGCGCAGTTCTTTCACAGAGATAGCGTGCATATTTAAAAATAAGATCACCCTAAGTTTAACCTATTTTAAAAATAAGATCAACCAAAATAACTTTATTTTCCAAGGCGAAGCCTACGAAAAAAATCTCCCAATTCGGTGGAAGGCGGTGGTGCTATTCCACCGCTTGAGCCGGCTGAATTTTGCTGAGGCGGCGCTATTTTCTCCATAACGGCGTCAATAAATAAGGCACGCAAAGGATTGTTCACTTCATCGGTGGATGAGCCAAGCGGACGATTCATGCTCAGGTCGGGATCATATCCTTGATAATCTATATATGAGAGTTTTCCGGGAGTTAGGGGGAAGGCCTCAACATTAAATCCATGAAGCTTTCCGTGATCGCCAGCGCTTCTTGCCCCGCGCTTATAATTCCCTATTCTAATAGTCGAAAATTTTGCATCCGGCGAAACTAAAGCCACATATCCCCTCAATTCATTGCTTAAATGACTTGTATCCAGGGAAAGCGGATCGTTCGGCGGGAAAGTAACCTTCAAAAAAGCATGTTCCGGACCGCCTTCTGTATGTTTCGGATGCTCATGGAGTTCAACTTTAGTGCCATCACTCAAAGTAGTAGTCATCACCGTACCCGAACTTTCTAAATTCATGCCGTCAAAAAACTTATCCGTCCGAGGCTGTGAATCCACAAATTTTGCTTGCATAAGAGCACGAGCACACTCCAGAAGTGCATCAACCCTAGCCGTAAGCTCCTTAGCAGTAAGATTTTCACTGAGACCATCTATCTTTGCCATACTAATGTAATATCGCGATTATGGCGTTTTGTCAAGCTTACCGGCTCTCCTGGGCAATACTTAGGTAGAGGATTTTTTGCTAGTGGTAATCTCTAAAAATTCCACTTCCGGCGTATCTCCTCCAAAATTTGGAGTGTGGCTTTTACGGAAGAATTTTCTGTATTGATCAATGTCGCGCGATTTTTGTACTGCTCCATAAGCGGGGTCAAAAACTCATCTGCCCAAGAAGGCCCAAGGGCGACGATTCCTTCAAAATCAACTTCAATATTTTCGCCTTTTTTTATATCGCGGAGTATTGGCTGAAAGGCCAAAAATGCCTCCTTCCCTGCGCTCCTGGACACGAGCGTGGTGCCGAATTTTTTGAGAGCAATAATCATATCTAAGAATAATAAATAATAGCGATGCAACCGTGAAACGTATCCAGTGCCGTGGTAATTTTAAGTTTTTTCTGATTTTGCTTGAGAACTAATTCAGCGCTTCCCGATTGGAAACAAATGCTCAATGGATTTTCAGTAACAACTTTTCTTACGAATTTGAGCCCGTTTCCTCTTGCCTCAGGCGCCCGCCCAGAAACAACCTCGCTAAATGCTACGAGAAGGGCTTCCTCATGGGTTTGCAAATTGGGCCTTACCCTTTTTAAACTCTGTAAAATGCCTTGGCCGCGATCGGCAAGTATCAGTTTTTTCCGCGCAAGATCATAGCCGAAAAAAATCCCAGGAACATCAGGCCAGATGCCAAGATTGTGATCGAAAGAGTTATTGCCAATTTCACCAGCCGCTGAAACAATGAGAGGAAAAATATTTTCCAACCCTGCTACTTTTGCAAGTTCATTTTGGAGCCTCACAAGCCGTCCTTCAAAAACATCTCGTGTTTTACAATAATAAATATCAAGAGGCTCTGTGGCATTTTTATTTTTTGCCCAATTTTTTCCAATAATTATTAGATCATTCAAAAATAATTCGATGTCTTCGCGCCGATAATAACGATGACTTATCTGCGTTGGACGAAAGGAAGAAAGTTTTCCGCTTTCATCCCAGCGGCGAAGAGTTTGGATGGAAACTCCTAATAATTTTGCCGCTTCACCAATAGAAATTAATTTTGACTCCATAAGCTTAAAATCTATACAAATCTATACATAGATTAGCGCAATCTATACATTTTAGCAATATTCAGCTCCTGGACAAACCGTACTGTGGATGATACTTTGCCCATCCTACATTTTTATTCTTACTCTATGACTGACATTCGACGTGACGGCCCTGATGGCAAAAAGGAACTAGCGCCAGGGCATAAGACCCCCCCCTCATCAGCCATTACAACTGCCAAGCCCGCAGCCACCACTCAAATTCACGAACTTGTTGACGCTGTATTAAACCCGCCGGAACCTGCCGCCCAAGAAGGAGGAGATGCACCAGCCAGTAATTTTGATCACCTTCGCACACTCTTTGAAGAAAAAGACCGTGATGAAAAAGGCATGTTTCACGCGCTGAATCATTTGCTTGACCTCATAAGCGAAGATACCGATATGCACCGTGCCTGGACTGAGGCGATGAGACGTGCGAATAATTTCGATAGCCATAAAGTGAATTATGGCGGCAGCACAAATCTTAGCGGTGATGATTTACTTCTCGGCAATTTGATTGGTGACCGTCGCAATCTTGAAGCGTGGATTACCAATTCTGAAAGAAATTTACAGCAGCAGCTTACACACCCTGGGAGTACCTTTGCTAGCCTCGGGAATTCTCATAGCGTGGGTCGCCTTTTGCGCGAGGCAAAAGAAACCGGGGATATGCCTATGGATCTCTCCTGCTTGGCGCGCCTCATGCGCCACGCCATCTGCACAAAAACTCTTAACCGAGCCGCCACCGCCATTCTTGCTGAAAGAGAAAAACGGCTCAGAGAAAGATTACGTCTTACTCCTCACGAGCCCATTTTGCCAGACCACCGAAGCGCTGTTGCGTACTACGCCTACGCCACCCTGGAGCAACTCAAAGCCTATTTGAACGGCGATCGGTCGGATTATGTTTTTACGATTGATGGACCGGATTCTGTCGGTATAACAAAAGCAGAATAATTATTTTCGGTGCTCGGCAAGTTTAATCGGCGGCATACATCGCGCACGTCGCCTTGTTGGTTGCCGTTATAAGACAGTCAATATAATCGCCAACGTCTTCTGAGGTAGTTCCGGTGGTGGCACTCAAGTTCACAACGGTCATATTTGCCGTACCCGCTATGGTGAGGGCATTGCTGGAGTGCCCTGTAGTAACGGCAAAGGTGAGGTGACGTCCCACGTCCGCCGCATCCAACGACGCATCGCTGGCCAAGTTGATGGCCACAGCGTTACTTGCAGTATTCACTCCCCAAAAACTTGCTGCTTGCAAATTGGCTTTGGTGAGATTGGGAGCCGAAGCCGTCTGCGGCGTCCCGTTCGTCACCCTAAATCCGTTGGCAAGAGCCATTCCCGTTACCGTCATGTTTCCAACCGTTCCACCATCGGTAAGGGTGAGGAGGTCGTTTCCGCCAGCGTCTTCAAACGTAAACACACCGGTATCAGCAATTTGAATTTGCGTCGTTGTATCATTAAAGAAAATATTCGCATCCCAGCCGGAGCCAATACGAAGGGCTTGTTCGATTGGCGTGCCATCACCGCTGCCGGCGAGAGACAAGTTATTGATTTCGATGCCATATAAACTGTCGGCATCGGTACTTCTCGATTGAACATTATTCACAAATATTCCTCGGTTGGTATCGGTGGCATCGCTATCATCATTTTGCACGGTGTCCATTTTGATAAGATCATCCCAGCTTGGCGTTGATCCCGGCGTTCCTCCGGAGATAAAAATGGCCGTATCATCGGCGTCTCGCGGCGTGCCTTGCAGGTCATCAATTTTAATGCCATAGACGTTATCGTCCGTCGTCTGATCATTTGCACTGCTGGTCATTCTGATTTTCACACCGGCAAAAGTATCCGCGTCATCCCCCGTATTCCCGCCGGCCGTGAATCCAACATTAATAGCACCCATGCTAGCTACGCCGCTGGCAGGACCGGTTTCACTAAAATTAAGATCTAATGCGCCTCCGGAAGACAATGTAGAAGGCGTTGAATTGGAGATATAAACTTTTTGTGTAGCGCCAAGTTGAAAAAACACATCGTCTTGAGTCATGAGACCATAATCCCAAGCAGTTCCCAGCTGGATAATGCCGATCTCAAGACCCGACCCGGCGGTTCCGTCCAATTCACTCACCGCAAGTCCGACGGCCGGAGCGTCGTTATCTTGTTGTGTCACAACAATATCCACTGCCGCTTGAGTGCTTTCGCCCCCCGGACTGCCGCTCTGAACGGTGTGTTGAAACACATTTGCAAAGTATGGCCCGCTGGATGTGCTCGATGTGCTCGTCAGCAGAGCTGAGCTCATTCCGGTTCCGGTAAGAGCTACCGCACCGGCACCCGAAGTGGTGAAGGTGATGAGATCTCCCGCTCCGTCACCCAGGGTGGTATTGCCGTTTACCGTAAGATTACCAGTTGCCACCACGTTACCGGTAGAGATATTATTACTGATACTGGTACTGGCATATAAAAGGGGCGCCCCAACACCAATGCTCAAAACCAGAGCAGAAATAATGACAAATATTTTTTTAGGATTTTTCATATTTATTATATTATCTATTTTAGCAATATTTTGATAATATTGCAATAGTAACATGCTTATTTATGGAAGGAGAAAGGCATTACTGGCCTCCAGCAAGACCTAGGGCAAACCAAGCTCTTGCAGCAGCTGCAGCGGTGGTGGCCCTAAACTGTGGGGCCGAGCCGAATAAAAATCATGATGCCCAGGCCCCCCAACCGAACCCGCTTCCAGGTCTTTTGGAAAACATTAGTAGGAGAGCCATGGCGCTGACATGTGTACCTGGCCAACCAGGCCAAATACATGATGCTCACGGACATGTAAGTGTGGCGGAAGGGGTAGGCAGGGTAGACGAGGAAGAACAACAATTATTTGCCATGCGCTTGCTCGATATGATGAATGAGCTTGGCATCTGTGTAATAATCCTTTCGCCCGCTCATTTTGAGGACACCGGCATTGGTATGCACCTTGCCCAAGCTCTGGATAGGATATTGATCAAAATTAAGAAGGCGGCAGGGGGACGAATCCTGTACGCCGTAGGAGGCTTTACCGATAAAGATCTCACCACTCCGGATGGCCGGCGTATGCCGGGTACAAGCAATTCCAGTGATTTTTTTAGCAGGGAAGACGGTAATCCTGTGGAATACGTTGAACGGCAGTTTGATGATGGAGCCGATGGTGCCCAATTCAATTTTCAACATGCCATCCGGGAAGACGTTTCCTTTGATCCCGAGAGTGAGTATACCAACCGCATTCTGGGCATGATGCAAGAACGTGGTGTCAGGCTGGTTCTTTACCAAGCAGCCCGTCACGGTGTTTGGGAGCAAGCTTGTCGGTTGGCCGAGCAGTATCCAGATATTTTTTTCCTCTCAGAGTTGGGAATTCGGAATGCAGATGGAACATGGGAGGATCCAACCTGTGAAAGTGACAACGTCTACTACATAAATTTCCCCAGGACCGCCGGAGCCCTCGCCGGTCCGATTGGTAAACGACTCATGGGTTCCGATTATACCGCTGGAGTAAGTTCTGAGAGTTATCTTTATGATTTTGCTGATCGAGCGAGAAATGGGCTTGGAGATCTGCCGGAGCTTGATGCTGAAAAAATACGTCATGGAAATTTAGATGGGATTCTGAAGAGCATTAGAATGGCAGAATAAAAAACGCCGCAAAATAAATTAAAGGATATTAACTCTGAGTGTATCCCATGAGTTCCAAAACGTCTACGCCGTTCTCACTGCCAAAGTCTACAAGCTGAGCAAAATTACTGGGCTCAATTTGAAACTGCCAGTATCCGACATGCTCTTGAAGAATAACTACTTTTTTGCGACGCACTTTGCGCAAAGCGTTCACACCGGTAACCACGCTTCTTGCGTCACGGGTGGCCTCAATGATCCCCTCCTTTTCAAGACGAGGGATATCCCACGGTTTCCAGTCCTTCCAATTCGTAAAATCGGTGTGGCTCCCGGAAATATTTTCCGTTCTCGTCCGCTGTATGGCATCATCAACATTCGGAGAATATTTCATGAGCCTTTCTGCGCCCGATATGCGTGTAAGGTTTTTCCGATGGGGCACATCTCTCATGGCATCGAGGTAACGAAATGCGGCAGGCGGACCATCTTCAAATTCCCACACAAGAAGGGCGCAAATTTTAGGCTCCAGTTTTATTTCTTGCCCGGAACGCGCTTGGTGATAAGGATTTTGAACTTTAGCAGCAAAGTTCATGGGCGGACGTCGTCTTTCCCCTTTTAATAAGGTGTCCGGAGATTCTTTTGAAATAGCAGCTCTTGTACCAGGGACAATGATGACGGGCTCATCCGTACCGTCAAAAATAAACGGATACACATCACGATCACTCATGGCCCTCTGGCTAATTTCAAAGGGCATACGGTGCCCCATATGTTCTGTAGTAATGATACGAAAATCTTCCAATGTAAAATCCCCCTCTTTGCCCAGCAACCCAATGGCCACCTTTACATGCGCTGCATCAAGGGGGATGTAGATACGTTCCCATCCTTGCCTCGCCGTTCTTATTCCATCGCGTGAAGCAAGCGCCTCACTCGGTATCACTTGTCCGGCATCCGGCATAAACTTGGCATAGGTTGGCACACTCAAACAGGCTCCAAAAAAAGAAAGCACCTGCGCAAAATCTCCTCCTTCGGTAAGAATTTTCCAAAATTGTTTTTCTTCATAGGTTCTGCCCACCGATTCATTTCTTTTTCGCGGCTCTGCCGACCGGCTTAGGGCATCAATTTCTTCGCACGCATCATCTGGGCGTTTAATGCGCTCCATAACGATGGTTGGATATCGAGCCAGCGCAATTTTTTCTATAATATCGCGCATTTGCACAACCCAGGCAGATCCTTCTTTTGCATTTCTGGTAGATATACTCGAGCGGGTATTTTCGGTACTATACTCTCGTCCCGCCACCGATCTAAAAGCTTCAAGAACAAGGTGCGATAGGGCCTTGCTCGTTACATCTTTTGCTTCATCCCAGTCCGTGGGATCAACACCAAGAATGTAGACATCAAATCGCGGCGGCAAAACACATGCGACAATTTGTTGAGTCTCTTTCTCGCTCATTTTGGCATGCAAGACAACCAAGTAGGCGTCGAGTTCTCCATGTTCATCTAACAAATCTTCCGCTCCATGAAATGCCGCGGGGACGATTCCCATATCGCG
>JBBTWV010000099.1:0-7294 GCA_038062615.1 Patescibacteria group bacterium
CGAGCGTTATCATTTCTTTGGTGTGCTCTGTCCACCATGTTTTTGGCCAGACCCAGGCGAATCCAGCTCTCACCATGCCGGGAATCTGCACGAGCATGTTGAAAAAAGCTCCGACGGCGACGCCGAGTGCTATCCCGTAAACACCAAAGCGCTGGCTCAGAAAAATTATTCCCAGAACAATCCCAAGATTATAAGCGATGGGAGCCAGTGCCAGTCCCCAAAATTTTCCCTCCGCATTTTGAACTCCACCCGCAATACTTCCAATTGTAAAAAAGAAGGGAGTAATAAGCATAATGCGGGTAATGGCGACGGTGGTAGAAAAATTTTCTGGAGAAAAACCAGGAACAAACAACTTTAGAAGAATGGGGGTAAAAAGAAAAAGGACACCGGAAATTACTAAAATGGCGGCGCCAATGGTTCGCATGATTCCATAGGTAAATTCTCTGGCCGCCGATTTGCCTTCTTTGTGAAGGATCTCAGTGAGAAGGGGCACAAATGCCGCAGAAAGAACCCCAAATGAGAGCAAATTAAAAAGAAGATCCGGAAGACGAAACGCGGCGTAGTAGGTATCCAGATTAAAAATACTGCTTGTTAAAGATCCCGCGCCGAATTTTGACGCCAACAGGTTATCTCTCCATAAACCCAGAATTTTGCTTATCAGAAAGGAAAATCCAAGGAGCAGTGCAGGTCGTTTCATGAGAATTTACAGATAAGCAGTTTTAAGGTATAATGATATGAAATAAAAATACCGATTCATATGATGAATGGCAATGCGAGTCCCTCCGCGGCTCCATCTCAGAAATTTTCATTTTTCAGCCGCCTCTTTAACATTGTGCCCACTCAGTGGCCGCGGGTTACGGAATGCTGGCTGATTACCTTCTTTTTTAAGGTTGGATCAGGTATTGGCTGGACGGTCCTCACCGCCGCCTTTGTTTCGCGTTTTGGAATCCATTTCCTGCCGACTTTGTTTGTGCTGAATGCCATGCTCATTATGGGGAGCACGTTCTTTTTTGAGCGGTTCATCATGCGTATGAAACGTGAGGTGCTTATGATCTTGATGCTCTTACTGGGAGCTTTGTGCCTTCTGTTTGCGGCAGCAACCTATGAGCGTAATCCGGTAGCATTTTTTACTCTCGTGATTTTTGCGGAATCCGTTTTCCTAGCACAATTTAATGTTTTTATACCGATCCTGGTGGGTGACCGATTTACCCCGCTGGAAAGCCAAAAGACCTTTCCGTTTATTGAATCGGGTGAAACCATCGGCGGAATAGTCGGTGGTGCGGTGGTAGGCTTACTTGGTGCACGAATTCCCGTAGGGTGGTTTATGTACTTATGGATCGCCTTTTTAGTCTGCGCAATTTTTGTGTTTGCTTTCGCCAGTTATGTCCGCACGAATCTCCCTCCGCTCCCCTTCCGTATCCGTTCGCCGCATAACGAAAAAGCCAAGGACCAAATCAAACTCATCTTCCGCAGTATTCAGCAATTCCCATTTTTAAAGAGTCTGGTCCTCATAGTATTTTTTCAATGGGTCTTTATGAATGTCCTGGAATTCCAATACACCAAAGCCATTGAACAGAGCGTGACTCACACGCAAGAGTCAACCGTCGCGAATAAAATAGATGCAACTACTTTGCGTGCCTCCGTGCTGAGTTCTCCGGCGGGCGTTTCGGGTCCAAGGGTGGAAAATCCTGCGCCGTCAACCACGGTTTCTTCAACGGTGGATCAAGCCGCTCTTACCCAGAAACTGGGTGCTTGGAAAGGCTTTTCCCATGCCGCCGCACTTTTGATTCAGGTCATCCTGGCTTCACGTCTCATTACCTCACTGGGCATTGTCGGAGCCATGATTCTACAGCCGGTTATTATGCTCATGAGTTTGGTGGGCATGTTTCTCAAATTTGGTTTATTTTCTTCCGTCATCGCCAAAGTTAATTTTGAAACGACACTTGTTGTTCATAAAAATGCCTATTTTAGCTCGCATTATGCTTTTCCAAAATTTATTCGAGATCAAGCGGCGGAATTCTTAGAGGGTATAGTTCGTCCTATGGGAACGATTATCGGCATGTTATTTATTTTGAGCTTTCAGCTCTTCATGGGTGGTAAAGATTTAAGCATATGGATTCACGGTTTCATGTTTCTGGTCATGGCTGTTATGCTGTTTTTCACCATTCGCCTTTCTAAAAAGTACACTTCGATTTCTCGGAATCAGCTTTTTTCAAGCCTTCCCTACCCCGAAAAACTCAATGCCATTGAGGTTTTGGCGCAACGCGGGCATGATGATTCGTCGGCCATTTTAGTGCAGAAATTAGCCAATTCTCAAAACGAATCTCCCATTGTACGAATGAAGATTCTCTCGGCGCTCGGCAAATTTCATGATTATGAAGCCTTGCCACAAATTTTAGAATCGCTCTCAGATCCTGATCCCGACGTGAGATTAGAGGCTGCCAATGCCCTTATGAATTTTCATGACATTGGGGAAAAATTTTACACCCAGGCATTTTCACGGTTCCGCATGATTGAAACGCTTAAGGTGGTTTTTCGTACCGAGAAATCAGCATCGGTAAGAAGCGCGATCATTCGGCTTTTTTCATTGCTTCGCCAGTCCGATATTATTGCCTACTTGCTGGATGTCTTGCGCGAGCAGCAAGCTGACGTTCAAGCAGATTGTATTTATACGCTGGGTTTATTCAAAGATCCCAATGCTGCTTATTACATTCTTCCCTATCTTGATTCTCTCTCACCTAAAGTAAGAGCCAATGCCTTGGTGGCACTGTGGCAATTTTCACGGTATCGGCCTTTATTGGAAGATCATCTCAACCAACTTCTCAAAAGTTCCGACCCAGAAATGCTCAAAGCCGGTATTTTTGCCATCGGCGAAATGGATGTTTCTCGAAAACGGGCTTTACTTGAGCTCGTTGCTTCTCAGAATCCTGAAATCCAATTGGAGGCGGCTTTTGCCCTCATGAAGACAGGTGATGTGAGCGGATTTGAAATTCTGCTGCATCGTTTTCTTACCGTTCCGAACGAGGAGTTTGACGTGCTTCGAAGATTTTTCCATCGTCTCAAGCCAAAAGTTAAGGAACGAGTGGAGCAACTCCTTGCTCATTTTATTTCCCACCAGCTCACTGTAATTATGAAGGAACATGGCGAAAAAGCCCTTCACGAGGTGGATCAGCCCATTCTTGAAAAACTCCGCCGTCTTTATACTCTTCTGGACCAGCATGAAGAACTGTATGTCTTAGAATCAGCCCTTGCTCGCCAAGCTCTTGCAGCCGCCGCTCAATAATATTTAATTTTTTTCTCTATGGCTCTCCTCACGCTCAAATTCGTCACCGACCTCAAGAATCCTCATTATGAAATTGTGGAATTCCATGGTGAGCTTGACCCATCAAGCCTTCCCGGAGTGGAAAAAGAACTCGGCCCTATTTTGGAATCGTACGATCGGCAAGCTCTCATTTTTGATCTTTCCCAGCTCAAATTTACCAATAGCGAAGGTATTGGTTTTCTTGTTACTTCCCACATGAAGTTAGCAAAAAGAAAGCACCAACTCTTTATTGCCGCTCTGCGCCCGAATGTTCGCGATGTCTTGGAGCTCGTGGGAATTCCGCGGCTTATTCCGGTTTATGACACGCTGGATCAGGCCACGGGAGCCGTTCCTGAAATGTAATTTATGAATTTCATACAAAAAAGTATCGGCAGAAAAATATTTTTTACACTATTGATGATTGGGCTGATTTTGGCTGCTTCCACGATTTGGCTCCTGCCGCCTTTTAGGGATTGGCTTTTATATGACTCTTTTGCGACTCCACTCCAAGTTCATTTGGCGGAGTTGGCTCCGCTTATTCTCTTTTTTGTTGCCACCGTTATTTTGTTGTGGGGCGTCATGGCGCATCCTTTGGGGAAAGTTTTCCATGAGATGAAGGCTTATCTGGCGGGTCGAACCTATAAAAAAATATTCACGTCACGAATTGATGAAATGGGAGTACTCGCGCATTTTTTTAATGATGTGACGCGGAATTTGGAGCGTGTCTCTGGAATGATTGCCGAGGGCAAGCGCATGTCTCAAGAATTTTCGGTAGGCAGCGATATTCAGCGAAAAATCCTTCCCACCACGATGCCAGCCATTCCCGGAGTGGTGCTTTATGGCAGTATGCGTCCCGCGTCTGAAATCGGCGGCGACAGTTTTGATATTATTCCTGCCGGAAATAATACCCTGGTGTACGTGGGAGATGTTACAGGTCATGGGTTACCCGCGGCACTCATCATGGTCATGGTGAACACCATTATGCGTACCTACAGCGAGCTTTACGCCAGCGGCTATGACATTTTGGTTAATACCAATCGGATTCTTAAACAGCGTATTGAACCGCGACGGTTTATGACCTGTGTGCTTCTTCGTTGGAACATCCAAGAACAAAAGCTCTATTATACCGGAGCCGGTCACGAGCATATTCTCATTTATCGCAAACAGCAGAGTCTGTGCGAAGTCCGCCAAACCGGCGGTATTGCTCTCGGCATGGTACCTGACATTTCTAAAATCATTAAGGAAGAGCTCATCCCCTTAGAGAATGGAGACTGCGTAGTGCTCTATTCGGATGGCATTATTGAAGCCAAAAATATTCAAGGAGAAATGTTTGGTATTCAGCGTCTTAAAGGAGCGGTTGAGCAGTACGCCAGCACTTCCACGCCCGAGGAGCTCTTTGCGCGGATTTCAAAAGATTTTGGTTTGTTTGTGGGTGATCAAATTCAAGAGGATGATATTACTCTCATTGCTTTTCAAAAGACATAATTCGGCTCAAGATAGCCATTATTTGCCAAGGTAGCAAGTTTACAGTATAATTTCAAAAGAGATATGGATTCACACGGCCAAGAAAAACTTTCCTCTCAAGAAAGCCCTTCCCAGGGGGCTGGTCCTTCCGAAAATGTTAAAAAACCGGAGCAAAATCGTGAGGTAAAGCAGAAAGCGGCGGATATTTTGCACAGTGATTCTGTGGACTCAGCTGAAGGAATGGATGGAATGGAAAGTGGCGATGGAAGAGTGTCGGAGTCTGCCGGTGAGGATAAAGGAGCAGGCCCACAGGCTGGCGGCAAGCGGGCTTACAGCGACGATGAACGCGAAGCCATTCGCGCCAAGCTCTTAGCAGCCCTTCCGCCTCAAGAAGTCATGATTAAAGAGATCCGCAAGAAGCTTTATAAAGAGGAAAAGGTTTTGACCAAGCGGATGAAAAAACTCCAAAAAAAATCACATACTCAGGCATTTCAGCTCACCATTGTGGTGGCACAGCTTCGCCGGGTCAGTGAGTATTTCTCGATCTTGGCGCATGCCACCTATGAGCTCGTAAAAAACCTCTGGTTGAAGATTGTACATGGGGTTTAGGATTGGTATACTGTGGTCGCTTTGGAGCTTACACAAGAGCAAAAATCGCTCATCCAACAAATCAAGAGCCTCAAGGAGAAAAAGCAGGCACTGATCCTTTGTCATAACTATCAACGGCCGGAAATTTACGAGGTGGCGGATTTTATCGGTGATTCTTTGGAGTTGTGCCGCAAGGCTCGTACGACCTCGGCACGCATGATTGTTTTTTCCGGAGTGTATTTTATGGCAGAGAGCGCGGCTATTTTGAATCCTGGGATGAAGGTGGTGATTCCTTCTAAGGATGCGGGTTGTGCGCTTTCGGACATGATTACCGCACCGGCATTGCGTAAAAAAAAGCTGGAACATCCAGATGCGGCCGTGGTTTGTTATGTGAATTCTAGCGCTGAGGTAAAAGCCGAAAGCGACGTCTGCTGTACCTCATCAAATGCTGTCCAAATAGTGCGTGCGATGCCACAGAAAAAAATTCTTTTTGTTCCGGATAAAAATTTGGCAAACTTTGTAGCCAAGCAAGTTCCCGAAAAAGAAATTATTCCGTGGGAGGGTTTCTGCCCCATACATCAGCGGCTTTCTCCGGAATACTTATTGCGCGCAAAGGCTCTGCATCCCAATGCCAAAATTATTGCTCATCCGGAATGTACCGACGAGGTCCGCGCTATTGCTGACTTTGTGGTATCTACCAGCGGCATGATGAAGGTGGCGCAGGAGGACAGCGCTACGGAATTTATCTGCACGACGGAATGCGGAATGATCCAGCGCATGAAAAAAGAGATCCCTGGAAAAAAGTTCTTTACCGTTTGCTCCGTCTGTTTTGATATGAAAAAAAATACTTTAGAGCTCATTCTTGAAGCTCTTCAAAATGAAGCCCCTCAGGTGGTCATTCCTGAAGAGGTTTTAGCGAAGGCATCCCGCGCATTTGAAAGAATGTTTCAACTCACCGATGGAAATCCCACTCTCTCATACCGCATCCAAGCCTCGGCAGAAGCCTTGGTTTAAGACCCATAATCAAATAAATCTCCTTACACTGGAGAATCCTGTTTATGTTGATTGGATTTTTAAGTACACGGCGGATGAGTTAAAAAAAGATTTGGGTGGCGGAGACATTACAACGGAGAGAATTGCTGCGGAAATGGGAAATCATGGTGCCAGGGCAAAAGCTAAAATAGTTTTTCATGAAGCTGGAATTGCCGCCGGTGGTGCTGAAATTGAATATTTCTTAACAAAAGCGCCGCAAGATTGGCGTCTCCATTTTGGGGATTTTACACTTCATTTTTTCCACAAAGATGGTGAGGAAATCAAAGCCGGAGAAGCTTTTTTTGAAATAGAAGGTGCTCCTCAGGCGGTTCTTGGGGTAGAACGCACCGTGCTGAATTTAGTGGGTCGCATGAGCTCCGTAGCAACTGTTACGCAACGGATGGTTCGTAGCGTAAAAAAAATAAACCCGGCAGTGCTCGTGACGCCAACGCGCAAAACCCTCTGGGGTTGGCTGGATAAGCGTGCCTCCGCACTTGGCGGTGGTGGTACGCACCGATTAAATCTTGCCGATGCCATTCTCATCAAGGACAATCATCTTGCTCTCGTGGGAAGAAATGTTCAAAAGGCTCTTCGATCTTTTTTTCCTTTGGTTGGGTCTCCGCGCTTTATAGAAATAGAAGTCTGGAATAAAGAAGAAGCCTTGGAGTCTTGCATAGAATTTCAAAAACTTCAGCAAGAAGGCCTCTGCCAAATCCCCTGCTTTATCATGCTGGATAATGCGACGCTTCAAGAAGCCGATAAAATTATTCGTGTTATTGAGGAAAAAAATCTCAGGAAGGTTGCCGGCATAGAAGTTTCTGGCGGTATTCATGAAAAAAATATCGAGGATTACGCTAAAACCGGTGCCGATATTATTTCCTTGGGATCACTCACCCACAGTGTAAAAAT
>JBBTWV010000100.1:0-10941 GCA_038062615.1 Patescibacteria group bacterium
CTTCGTCGTCGTTCCTTGAACTGGACAAAATCTGCTATGCTCCATTTGAAGGAATTTGTGTTAACAGGCCCTAGCATGAATGCAGAAAAAACCGTTCAAAAAGTGGAGCGAGAGGTCCGCAAGATGGATAAGATTCTTGAGAAGCTCAAGCGGGTAGAACTTCAAGAATTTACCAACTACCTCCATTCACCTTGGAGGATTTTGTGGGCTAATTTTTTGGCAGGAACATCGCGTGGATTGGGATTTGTGTTTGGCGCTGCGGTGGTTATTGCTCTCGTTGGTTTTCTCATGAGTAAAGTGCTTATTCATATACCTGGTTTTGGGCAATTTTTTGATGCTATCAACTTGTGGATTCAAAACACCCTGGGAGAAGCAAAATCACTGAGACCTTGAGCCCCGCGTAAATATTATGTCATTCGTCCATCTCCACAATCACACTCACTACTCTCTTTTGGATGGCCTTTCTCGCCCCAAAGAGTGCGTTAAAATTGCCAAAGCGCAAGGGAGTCCTGCCATAGCCATTACCGATCACGGCGTGATGTATGGCGTTATTGAATTTTATAAAGCTGCCAAAGAAGAAGGCATTAAGCCAATTATTGGCTGTGAGATTTACGTGGCACCGGAAGGGCGTTTTAAAAAAGAAGCTGGTACGCCTATTAACCACATGATTTTGTTGGCGGAAACGACGGAGGGTTACCACAACTTGATGCTACTCATGACCAAGGCGCAGTTGGAAGGATTTTATTATAAGCCGCGCGTGGATCATGGCCTTTTAAAGGCCTACCATAAAGGGCTCATTGCGCTTTCGGGATGTCTTAACAGTGAAACTTCTGAGGCGATTTTAAATGGGAACGAAGCTAAAGCCGTGGAAATTATTAAAATGTATCAAGACATTTTTGGACCCGATAATTTCTTTTTAGAAGCGCAGGATCATCCTCAAATGGCGGATCAGATCTTGGTGAATCAAGCGCTGTATCGCTTAAGCAAGGCCACGGGTGCACCGCTGGTGGCCACGAATGACAATCATTATGCTCGCAAAGATGACCGTGACGTTCATGATATTTTACTGTGCATTCAGACCGGAAAAAATGTAGCGGATACCAATCGTATGCACTATGTGGACGATTTTTCCATTCGCTCACCGCAAGAAATGATGGAGGCGTTTAGGGACCATCCTGAAGCCATTACCAACACCCTCAAAATTGCCGAGCGCTGCCATGTGGATATTCCCTTTGGCAAAAATCTCATTCCGCGTTTTGACCCGCCTCAAAATGAAACTCCGCAGGAGTATTTGCGCACTTTATGTGAGGAAGGTCTCAAAGAGCGCTATCCTGAAGCCGTTACGGACGATATTAAAAAACGTTTAGATTATGAACTTCAAATTATTCATCAAGCCGGCTTTGATACCTATTTTTTGATTGTTCATGATTTTGTGCGCTATGCCAAAGAGCAGGGCGTCATCGTGGGGCCGGGGCGTGGGTCGGCAGCAGGATCTCTTACGGCATATTCGTTAAAAATCACGGACGTAGATCCTCTCAAATACGGCCTGCTGTTTGAGCGCTTTTTGAATCCGTCGAGAGTCTCCATGCCCGATATTGATATTGATTTTGATGATGAAAGGCGTGGTGAGGTTTTAGATTATGTCATAAAAAAATACGGACGAGATAACGTGGCACAGATTATTACTTTTGGAACTATGGCGGCGCGTGCAGCGGTGCGTGATACCGGTCGCGCCATGGGCTACCCTTACAGCGAGGTGGATCATCTCGCCAAGCTCATTCCGGCGCCTATTCAAGGTCGTCACATTCCTTTAGAAAAATCTATTAAGGATGATCCGGAGCTCCACAAGGCCTATGAAGGCGACCCGCGCGCTAAGGCACTTTTAGATAACGCTATTCGATTAGAAGGCACGGTGCGCCATGCGGGAACCCACGCCTGTGCAGTGGTTATTTCGCAGGAGCCGCTGAGTGACTACACGCCGCTCCAACGTGCCACCAATGGTGAAGAAGAAGGTGTCATTACTCAGTATTCTATGAAGCCGCTTGAGGAGTTGGGCCTTCTTAAAGTAGATTTTTTGGGTCTTAAAAACCTCACGGTGATTCGTGAAACCTTGCAGACCATTAAAAGAACGCATGGTGAAAATATTGACCTTACTAAAATTCCGCTCGATGATAAAAAAACCTTTTCACTCCTTGCCAAAGGCACCACTACTGGCGTCTTTCAGTTGGAATCTGCCGGTATGCGTCGCTACTTAAAAGAGCTCAAACCTACCAGCTTCAACGACATCATTGCCATGGTGGCGCTCTACCGTCCGGGTCCGATGCCGTGGATCCCTATGTATATTAAGGGGAAGCATGAGCCATCTTCGGTGGTCTACCCGGATCCTTCTTTTGAGACGATTCTTAAAGAAACATACGGCGTTGCGGTGTATCAAGAGCAGATTTTAGAAATTGCCCGTGATTTTGCCGGATTTAGTTTAGGCGAAGCGGATGTTTTGCGTAAGGCTGTGGGGAAAAAGGATCCCAAACTGCTGGCCGGCGAACGCGAAAAATTTGTGAGCGGGTCGGTTAAAAAAGGCCATTCTCTCAAATTTGCGGAAAACATTTTTGAAAAAGTTATTGAACCGTTTGCGGCTTATGGATTCAATAAATCGCATGCCACGTGCTACGCCCTCATTGCCTATCAAACCGCCTACTTAAAAGCCCACTACGCCGCGGAGTTTATGGCGGCTCTCCTCACGGCGGATTCCAGCAACGAAGACCGCATTGCGCTGGAGGTCAACGAGACCGAGGCACTTGGAATTTCTGTCTTGCCGCCTTCTATAAATGAGTCACTGGCCAATTTTACCGTCGTCTCCAATGAGAAAATTCGTTTTGGCCTTAAGGCTATTAAGGGTATTGGTGATCAGCCAATTGCTGCCGTCATTGCCGTTCGTGAAAAAGGCGGAAGGTTCAAAAACTTAGAAGATGCTTTTACTCGCATCCCCTCTTCGGTGGTCAATAAAAAACTTGTTGAGTGTATGGCGTATAGCGGTGCCTTTGACGAGTTAGGCGAGCGCAAGGCCATTGTTGCCAGTCTGGATGAGATCGTGAGATTTGCCAAAAGCGTGCAGGCAACTTCGGTAGAAGGTCAGACCGATATTTTTGGCATGATGGATCCGGCTTCCGTGCCGGAACTTTCTTCGTTTGCACTCAAAAAAGTAACTCCGTCCACGCGGCTGGAAAAACTCCAGTGGGAAAAGCAGTACTTGGGTTTATTTGTTTCCGGTCATCCGCTGCAAGGTCTCAAAAAATACCTCTCCAAAAAAGCTTTTCCCATTTCTTCTCTTGGCGATGAAAAATGTCGCGGGAAAACCGTAAAAGTTTGCGGAATTATTGAACGGCTTAAAAAAGTCATGACTAAAAATGGCGCGTACATGGCCTACCTCACCTTGGAAGACTTAACTGGCAAAGTAGAAGCCGTGGTCTTCCCAAAAACGTTCCAACAGTTTGGTGCGCTATTAGAAGAGGGCAAAATTATGATGATCGAAGGTCGCGCCGAGAGCCGCCGTGATGCCATTCAGCTTATGGCTCAGTCGGTAAAGGATGTTTCTTTGGAATCTATGGTGAAGAGCGCCAAGGAAACGGGTCTTTTTGATGAACAGGAGCGCTATGTTCGCATGATTCAAGTGGATGAGGAGGATGCCGCGGCAGCTCCCGATCCCAATGCGCCGTTTGTCATTCACCTCACCGAAAAAATGGACAAAGCTTCGCTGGAATATCTCAAAACCTTACTCATGGCCAACAAAGGCAGCCGCCCGGTGGTTTTAAATATTGAATCCGGCGGAAAAACGAAAAGTGTAAAGGTCCCTTTTGGTGTTGATTTGAGCGGCGAACTGAAACAGCAAATTGCCTCAATCGCTAAATAAAGAAAATTTAGACTATTTCTTCTTTTTACCCTTTCTAGTACTAGGTTTCTTCGTTTCTTTCCGATAAGCGTTGTTTCCCTTTCCCATAAATAAAATATTAAGAATAAGGACTTAATCGTACAGGGTTTTTTTTATAATAGCGATCGGTGAGCAAAGGCAGTTTGCAATTGCCTTCAGGGTGATTTTTCGGTACCTTGAGCGCTGATGTATAGAAGTCACACGTGTGGAGAACTGGGCAAAAAACAGGTTGGCCAAAAGGTCGTGCTTTCGGGCTGGGTCAATAATCGTCGGGATCACGGCGGGCTTATTTTTGTGGATTTGCGCGATCGTTATGGGCTTACACAAATTGTTACCGACCCTGAGCATAACACCAAGGCTCATCAAGTTTTAGACTCGGTTCGGCCGGAATTCGTTATTAAAGTTGAAGGAATGGTGCGCGCGCGTCCGGAAGGGCTCGGAAATCCAAAGCTCAAAACCGGTGAGATCGAAGTCATTTTAGACAGTGTTGAAGTTCTCAATGAATCCAAAACGCCACCTTTTGAAATTAATAGCGACGGTGAGGTGAATGAGGAGTTGCGGCTTAAATATCGCTATTTGGATCTGCGCCGCGATCGTATGAAGCGCAACGTCGAGTTACGCCATCGGACGATAAAATTCATTCGCGACTACCTTGATAAACAGAACTTTTTAGAAATTGAAACGCCGATGCTTATTAAAGGAACGCCGGAGGGAAGCCGAGAGTACATTGTCCCTTCTCGTCTGCATCCAGGTAATTTTTATGTCCTGCCGCAGTCTCCGCAGCAACTTAAACAGCTTTCTATGGTGGCTGGTTTGGACCGCTACTTTCAAATTGCGCGATGTTTTCGCGATGAAGATCAGCGTGGCGACCGCCAGCCGGAGTTCACACAATTAGATTTGGAGATGTCGTTTGTAGATGAAAAAGATGTGATGGATTTGAACGAGTCACTGATGATGGCACTGTGCGAGGCGATGGTTCCTGGCAAAAAAATGCTCACGAAACCTTTTCCGCGGATTACATGGCAGCAGGCTATGGATGATTACGGCTCCGATAAGCCCGACATGCGTTTTGAAATGAAACTGGCGGATGCTACCGAACTTTTCCGTGAGAGCGGATTTAAAGTTTTTAAAGATGCCGTGGCTAATGGAGGAGTAGTAAAGATGTTGCGCGTTGCTGGCGGCGGCAAGTTTCCACGCAGTAAGATTGATGAGCTTACCGATCTGGCCAAAGTTTATGGGGCTCACGGACTGGCTTATATAACAGCAGAAGGCGGCGAGCTCAAATCCCCTATTCTTAAATTTTTGAGTGAGAAAGAAGTCGCCGAATTCAAAAAACAGTCCGGCATTCAAGATGGGGACATTGTTTTTTTCACGGCCGATGAATTTCATACAGCCGCCACCAGCCTTGGGCAGGTGCGTATAGCTTGTGGGGACTTCTTTAAATTGCGCGACCCGAATGTTTTTGCTTTTTTGTGGGTCATAGACTTCCCGATGTTTGAGTGGAGCAAAGAAGATAACTGCCTTACGGCGGCGCATCATCCTTTCTGCAGTATTAAAATTGAAGATCTTCCTCTCCTCCAAAAAAAGCCGCTTAAGGCTCGCGCCAAGGCGTACGACTTTGTGCTCAATGGTGTGGAAGTCGGCGGTGGTTCTATTCGTATTCACAAACCAGAAGTCCAAGCTAAGATTTTTGAAATCCTTGGCATTTCGCAAGAGGACGCCAAGAACCGATTTGGTCACATGCTCGAAGCATTTACCTATGGCGCGCCACCTCACGGCGGCATTGCCTGGGGACTCGATCGCTTAGTGATGATATTCTGTGACGAACCGAACATTCGGGAAGTCATCGTCTTCCCCAAAGATCAAAAAGCCCGCGACCTCATGCTCAGCGCTCCATCAGAACTTCCCGCAGCCCAAATTGCCGAGATGCACATTGAAGTTAAGATCCCAAAGGTAAAAGGAAAAGTTTAAGAATCTATCCGCAAGCATCGCAAGCATGAAGCCAATTGATATCATCAATGTTGCTGGACTTCTCATGGATGGTGAAAATGACGGGATTGAAAAAGAATTGAGGGAAAAGGTACAGCCGCGTTACCTTAAAACCGTTGCTCCCACGCCGATCAGTTCTGCTATGGAGCATACGTCTCGTGCTGTTGAACGCCTTGTTCTTATGATTCGAGATGTAGTGCGAGATATCGAAAGTCAATTTGATGAACCGAATCTTTTTATTGTTGGACGATCTTTTGCTGCATATGTAGCGCATCTTGCTCTTATTGCCGACAATGAGTTCAGTCTTAAAAAGGTATCAAGAGCCATTCTTATCGAGGGGCCGCTTCATCCCGAAGTTTTAGTGGAGCCGCCAAAATTCCCCGTGCTTCCGCCGTTTTTTCCTCAGCTACCTTTTCTTCCGCTTACGGCTTGCGGCGCTCATTACAAGTTGCGCCCAGAGCTTGCGCAAGAAGCCGCGAATCGTTTACAAGAACTGGGAACATCACATCTTGTGCTAGTACAGGGCGGTTGCGAAGACAGCATTGTTCCGGTGGAGGCGCAGACCCTTCCGGGCGATTTTGAAACTATCGAACTTTCCAATGATGATTTGTCGCGAATCCACCCGGCGAATGGGCAAGGGATTATTGTGAAACTTCCGCCGCATATTGGCGGACGCAGCGGGGGCATTCGCCGTATCTTCCCGGTCGGCCTTCGGAATCATCTTTTTTGGAGCAAGGCGAAAATGGAAATGATACGGCGAATTATTGAGCGTGCCGCAGACTCATAGTTCTTAAACTTACACCTTCATCCAGAGTTGGATAAGGGTTGCAATAATCGCCCAGCTTACCAGAGCCAAGATCATCGCCCACCAAAAATTCACTTTGGAGAGTAATAACCAAAAAACTAAAATGAAGTACACGAGGGTGAACTCATATACGAAGGTAGATTTGAGCGTTTTTTGCGAGATGGCGAGACCTTGATCCAAGTAAAGAAAGATCATGGCCACAATGAGGATAACCGGCAGTGCATAAACCATTCCCGTGTACTTGGGGTCTATGTATTTGGCGATGAGCGTAATGGCCACCACCGAGGCTCCACCGAGGACGAACTGCAAAATATAGTAGAAGATTGGATTCATATTATTTTTCATATACCCCTATGAGATGTACTTTGCCGAAGTGGAGCGGCCTCAGGTCAAGAATTTTTTCAAGTAAACAAGCGAACGCAAATAAAGGACGATTGAAACTAATGTAAGACGGATCCCCGTTAAGGATAACCTGAGATTTTTTGAAACCTATGGGTCCAAGGGTTTTTTCAATTCTCTTAACCGAATTTATCTTGTAGCGAACGGGATAGGTATCGCCTTCCTGCCTGTCATAGAGCTTTCGAGTAAAAAAGTCATGGAAGACATTCGGAATCATCCGAATAATCCAAACATTATAGTTCCAAACATTTGGCGTTAAAAAAACGACCCTGCCTCCTGGCTTCAGCACTCTATAGATTTCACGAAAAGCCTTGTCTGGATTATCCAAATGCTCCAAAACAAATTCGGAGACCACAAGGTCAAAAAAGTTGCTTTCAAAAGGGAGGTTCTCAACGACACCAACTACTTTATTTTTAATGAGGGTATTTTTATGCAGGGCTTCTTTATCAGGATCAACTCCATACGTGTGGAGTGTCTTGTCGTAGACTGGTTTCAAAAAATCTCCGTGACCACAGCCAATATCAAGAATGCATGTTTCTGAATTTGTTTGTTGATTAATGACATCGCGATAGATGGTGAGGCTGTCTTGCCAGTCAGTCTTTAAGCGACGGTATTCTTGTCGGTAAAATTCTTGTTTGCGCATTTTAAAGATAATTTAAAATTAACATTTGCATTATACGCCTATCTCTATTTCTCCTCTGTTAAATAACCTTATTTTCCGGTATACTTAAAAGAGATATGTATATCGAAACTTTGCTTTTGAGCGGCCTTAGCGTAGTGGTTTTTATTCCGCTTTTGTGGTGGTTTTTGCGCGCGCGGGCAAATCGTCACCGATGCCTTCACATGGCCTTTTTAAAGGTCCTCATCCCTAAAAAAGAGTCCAAAGAGGATCGTGAAAAAGAAGGGAGCAGTTATGCCAGTGAAAAAGATTTTAAAGAAACCGTGGGCATCATGGGCCACTTATTTGAGTCGCTTCATGCCATTTATGAAGAAGATTTTAAATATCACATCATCGGCCAGGACTTTTTCTCGCTTGAGTACGCCGTTTTTAATAATCAGATCTTTTTATATGTGGTCGTGCCGCATGACAGAATTCCCTTAGTAGAAAAACAAATAACGGGATTTTATCCAGAGGCCTACATTGAGGAAGTTGAAGATTATAATATTTTCCAACCCAATTCTCGTGTTGCCGGCTGCTATATGCAGATGACCAAGGCGCCGTTTTTCCCCATTCGTACCTATCAACGTATGGGCACGGATCCTTTGAATAACTTAAGTAACGCGCTTTCTAAACTGGGTCCAGAAGAAGGTGCCGCCATTCAAATTGTGCTTCGCCCTGTTGGCGATGGATGGCAAGAAAAAGGCCGAAAACGAGCGGAGGAAATTTTTGCACACGATAAAAAATTCCGATGGTGGAGTCCTATTTCTTGGCTTGGGACGCTCTTTGGAGTGAGTGTTCGCGGTGCGGAAGATCTCAAAGAAAATATGGATATGGCCA
This sequence comes from Patescibacteria group bacterium, assembly GCA_038062615.1. Lineage (GTDB taxonomy): Bacteria > Patescibacteriota > Gracilibacteria > UBA1369 > UM-FILTER-53-11 > JBBTWV01. The sequence continues at coordinate 8,617 of JBBTWV010000100.1, forward strand.
AAGGGTCAACGCGTACGACTCCCATGACGGATGATCAGGTAAAAGCCATCGAAGAAAAAAATACCAAGATGGGTTACCAAGCCGTAATTCGTGTTATTACCGCGGCGCCCACGTATCGTTTGGCAAAAGAACAGCTCATAAACGTGCGCAGCGGTTTTTCGCAATTTAATACGACGGATAATAATGCGCTTATGCGCACTAAGTATCACTCCATCGGAAGGCTGGTGAATAATTACATTATGCGTACGCTGAGCCGCAGCTGGCTTATGCGCCTCACCCACCGCCGCATGATTCTTTCTTCTGAAGAGCTTGCCGGTCTCTTCCATTTTCCAAACATTCGTTACAACCGTGGCTCAACCATGGCTTGGCAGAATTTTAAAATTGCTCCAGCACCGCCAAATATTCCTTCGGAAGGCTTACTGCTGGGTTACAATACCTACCGCGGTGAGACTAAAGAAATTCGAATCAAGCGTGAAGACCGGTTCCGTCACTTCTATGTCATCGGTCAGACGGGTACCGGTAAATCTTCCATTCTTCAAGTCATGATCCGCCAGGATCTCAAAAATGGCGACGGCTTCTGTGTCATTGATCCTCACGGCTCGCTTATTGAGGACATTTTGCCGTTCATACCTCGCGAACGCGCCGATGACGTCATCTACTTCAACCCGGCTGATATGGAACGGCCCATGGGTCTCAACTTGCTGGAAGCCAATACGGATGAAGAAAAAGACATGGTGGCTTTGGACGCCATGAACATCATGATTAAATTATTTGATGAAGAGATCTTTGGTCCTCGTATTCAGGACTATTTTAGAAACGGCTGTCTTACGCTTATGGATGACCCCGAGGGCGGCGCGCTTACCGATATCGTCCGTCTCTTTACCGATGATGACTACCAAAAAATCAAAACGGCTCATGTGAAAAACCCCATTGTGCGTTCATTCTGGATGCATCAAATGGCCAAAACCGGTGCGCGTGAAAAACAGGAAATGATCCCGTACTTTGCCGCTAAATTTGGTGCCTTTGTCACCAATACCATGATGCGTAACATCATTGGTCAGTCCAAATCGGCTTTTGATTTCTATAAAGTAATGCAGGAGGGCAAGATTTTATTGATGAACTTGGCTAAGGGTGAAACGGGTGAAATAAACAGCAAACTGCTCGGTATGATAATCGTGAGTAAGATCCAAATGGCCGCTTTGCAGCGCCAAAAACTGGAGAAAAAAGATCGCCGAGACTTCTTCCTCTATGTGGATGAGTTCCAAAACTACGTAACGGAAAGTATTGAAGTCATTCTTTCGGAAGCTAGAAAATATCGCCTGGGTCTTGCCATTGCCCATCAATATTTAGCGCAGTTGGAAGGTGGTGATGCCAAAAAAGGAGCTCGCAAGGTGAGCCTTAAGGATGCCATTTTTGGTAACGTCGGTTCAATTATGAGTTATAAAATTGGTGCTCAGGATTCTGAATATATGGCCAAAGAAATGGCTCCGGTATTTAGTGATCAGGACTTGGTGAATTTGGATAAGTTCAAAGCCTGTATGAAACTCTCCATTGATACTCAGCCCAGCCGTCCGTTTAGCATTACGCCGGTAAATCCTTATACAGAATCGGGTGATAAGAATTTGGGAGAAGCGCTCAAACAGCTTTCACGACTTAAGTATGGCCGCCCAAGAGAATACGTTAACAGGGAAATCATCAGGAGAATTGGAGTAGATACTTAAGGTTTGGCAAGGATAAGTACCTGTCAAAAAATCAAAATTTTGGTATAATTCATTGATTTACTTATTTTAAGTATATGAGTTTTGCCGTCCAATCACATAGGTCAGAGGGATCACAAAGGTGGCGCATTGCCTTTTGGATTGCCGTTGGCATCTTACTGCTCTTTGCGGTGACGCCACGCGGCTATGCCCAGGCGGAGGGCAATGGAACCACCACCGAAGTTGGAACTTCAACAGCGGTTGGAACATCCACGGATACGGTTACCGGCACTTCTACCGCTCCAGTGGAACCCGTGCCTCCTCCCGCGCCGGAACCAACTCCACCTCCACCTGCTCCAACTCCTGCGCCTGCGCCGCAAACTACCGCACCGCCAGCCTTCCCATACAAAAAATCATTCGTGATTTCTAGCTACTACAGTCCCCTGCCCGGCCAGGAACATTATTTTACCGGTACGTTTGAAGGTGACGTTCGCCTGAATGGTGAAGGTGTCCACACCGCTGATGGAAAGCTCGTTTTCCCCGGTACGGCGGCGGCTTCTAAGCAGTACCCTTTTGGAACCAAAATGGAGGTTCCGGGCGTTGGCATTATCGGGATTCATGATCGTGG